>JAJRUW010000051.1 GCA_024277615.1 Fidelibacterota bacterium
ATTCTGTTCGCTTTTTAGGGTAGCTCACAGTACAGTGTTATTTGTTACAGGTTTGGTTAAAATGGAAAAGGTAGAACCAAACCCGCTGTCTGATGGAAATCCCGTTGATTTAGCTCAGACACCACCGAAAACTTCGACATTTTCAAAACAGGCCACGGGCGAGGCATGCCCCACCCGAATGGTTTGATTGGGTTCTCCCTTCCCGCAATAGGGTGTGCCGTACACCTCAAATGTATCCCGGTTGCCGAGCATTTTCAGGCTGCTCCAAAACGGAGTGGTAATCGCCCGGTAATTGGGGTTTTTCACGGTTTTGGTGAGTTTCCCCTGCTCAATCAGCTTGCCGTATTCACAACCAAACTGGAATTTATTCCGGTAATCGTCAATAGACCATGAACGGTTGGTTTCCATGTAAACCCCTCGATCAATGGAGGAGATGATCTCATCGAAAGTCGTTTCCCCGGGCTCCAGATTCAGATTTGCCATGCGGTCGATGGGCTGACGGTTCCAGGAGGAGGCCCTGAAGTTGGCAACCCCGGGTACTCCCGCTCTGATCTGACTTTCCAATCCTCCTAAAGCCCTCACCAATTTCCCATCCTTAATTATAAATTGACGCTCCGCTTTCAGCCCTCCGTCATCAAAGGCGTAAGATGCCAGTTGGTGCGCAACCGTCGGATCAAAAGTAATGTTCATCAATTCAGAGCCATACTGCAATTTCCCGATATCCTCCAGCCGGACAAAACTCCAGCCGGCATAGTTGCGCTCATCACCCAGGATGCGGTCGATCTCGAGGGCATGCCCTACGCTCTCATGGATTTGGAGCATCATCTGATCAGGTGCGAGCACAAGGTCGGTTTTTGCCGTGGGACAATCCTCTGCTGACAATAATTCGACAGCTTGTTCCCCGATGACCCTGCAGCGCTCAAGGATGGCGGATTCATCAAAAACTTCCATTCCGATCTGGTGACTTTTGGCCAGCATTCCGCCGTCAGTGCGTTTTTGTACTATCGGGCCATCCTGGGCAGTAGCTACAAAATCTGATGACACCATCAGAAATTTCTGTCTCACATCGGAACCGTTGGTGCTCACATAGTGAAATTCCGTTTCCACGATCTGTGCCATAGCATTTACACTGACAATTTTATCAGATACTTTCAGGGCCTCGTTGGACTTGAGCAACAGTTCATTAAGTTCGCCTGCTGAAATGGAATCAAGCCCTTTTTTATAAGGTGAAAGATATTCGCCAACTGCTGCAGGTCTGGCATCTGCCGTGAATTTGTGCACGGCGTAACGGGCAGCCAGTCTGGCCTGCACCAACGCCTGCTCTGCCGCCTGTTGAATACCGGCCGGGTCCAGCCGATTGGTGGCATAATAACCGAACTGACCATCGGCCAGGACTTCAACCATGACACCGCGTGTAATTTCCCTGGCGTTTGTTTGAGGTTTGCCGTCTCTCACCAGACGATAAGTTGTAGTTTCGGTCACCAGGCGAAGCCCGACCCAATCTGCATTGAGGGTCAAATTGTCCAGGACCGTTTTGGGATTAAATCTGTTCATTGTATTTATTCTCGTTGATACTTCGTTTTTCAGGACGGCAAATTTACATGCTTCGACAGGCATCCACAAAAGGATAACCCGTAGTTACATTTATATTGACCGCTGCAGGCAGGAGTGAGCTGACAAACGCATGCTGTGTTCATTCCACTAATTTTAATCGTTTCACAAATCTCCATTTTGTCTCAAAATCTCAAATTCACATCACAAGTTCAGCCGTCCGGTGAATTGCAGTATAAAAACAAGTTTATCAGTACCCGAACTTTTGTATTAGTGGGCCAAATACTTTATTACAGATTAATGATTTGGCATTCGCTTAATTACATTAAATTGCAAGGCGACCCCACAACGGACTTCAGGCCCGTCTTTGGCTTAGGCGGTCATCCGCGCCAATTTCGGCCCGTCTCAAAGAGGGGGAATTCAAAAATACCAGATTTGACTTACCCTGCCATTTACGGAAGGCAGAAGCTGACGGTAGTCGAACAGGGGCGGCGATAATAAAGTCAGGTTTGCAGGCTTCATCTCCCCTGCTAATTACTTAATTGTGCAGGACTATCGTTGATTAAAAAACGCAACTTGTGACACGTGATTTTTAAGTTACAAATATCAATATATTTTCATGTGGAAATAACCGTGGCGAACCGCTAATTTTGCAGTTGAATTTTATCACTTTTTACAGAAGTTTAATCTAATCTACATACATCGGAGATCAATTAATGATGAAAAAATTAGCCGTTATTTCAATATTATTATATTTAGCGTTCATAGCTTCCGCTTGCGGCGGCGGTGATTCCGCAAAAAACCAAAAATCTAATTCAGACGATAACTACCGAAAAGTCAGCTCGGATGACAACATTCCTGCTGAACTGGGAGGGAAGGGCTTTGAGAAAATTGCGGCAGATCTAGGTTATCTGACGTACACGCCTTCGGAGGAGGACTTGTTTTTCTTCGGTGACCCCAAGGCGGTTAAAGGCGGCACGCTCACCAGCGTCGTCACCCGTTTCCCGGCCACCCTGCGGATAATGGGCCAAAACAGCAATTATGTTGAAAACAGCACCATCGAGGGCCTCTGTTATGAGGGCCTGATCACCACGCATCCCGTCACCCTGGAGTTCATGCCGTCACTGGCGACTCACTGGAAAATATCGGATGATAAAATGCAGTTCTGGTTCCGGATCAACCCCAAGGCCCGTTTTTCCGACGGTACGGAGGTTACCTCAAAAGATGTCATCGCCACCTGGGACCTCCACATGGATGAGACCATCCTTGATCCTTCATCTCAGTTAGTTTACGGCAAATTCGAACGCCCGGAAGCCATCAGTAAATATATTGTTTCAGTCAAATGCAAACAGTTGAGCTGGCGCAACCTGCTTTATTTCGGAGGCATGTCCATTCTGCCCGAACACATCCTCAGGGACCTTGACGGTACCGATTATCTCAAAGAGTATCAGTTTAAAATGCTCCCCGGGACCGGCAACTACACTATCAGAGACAGGGATGTGGTTAATCAGGAATCCTTTACACTCACCCGGGTTCCTCATTACTGGGACGCCGACAACCCTTTGAACCGCTACACCTCGAATTTTGACCGCCTTAAGTTCATTGTGGTAAAAGATAATCTTTCACTCATATTCGAGAAATTCAAAAAAGGCGAAGCCGATTACTACACGGTTTCAAAGGCCAGAGAATGGGTTGAAGAAACGGATTTCGAGGCCATCCGTAAAGGCTGGATACAAAAACGTAAGATCTTTTCCGAAAAACCTGCCGGAACCTCCGGGTATGCTTTCAATATGCGTAAATGGCCCTTCAATGACAGACGGGTACGCTATGCCTTTACTTATCTTTACAACCGTGAGAAAATGAACAAAGAAATGTATTACAGTGAATATACAATGATGAATTCTCTCTACAGCGGTTCGGTCTATGAAAATCCAAATAACGAAAAAGTGCATTATGATCCGGAAAAAGCGGTCAAACTGCTGAAAGAAGCCGGATACACCAAGCGCAACAAGGACGGTTGGCTGGTTCATGAAAAAACCGGCAAAGTTCTGCGGTTTGAAATCGGCATCCAAAAAGGTTCCGCCTATATGGTTACACCGGTACAGCAAATGCTGAAGGAATACGGCATCGATATGGAAATAAAATTCATTGATGGGAATGCAAACTGGAAAAACCTCATGTAACGCAATTTCACGATCTATATGCAAGCCTGGGGAGGACTGGTCTTCCCGAATCCCGAGACTTCACTGAATTCAAAATTGGCCGATGAGCCTTACAATAATAATATCACAGGATTTAAGAATGAGCGGGTCGATGAGCTCTGTGACCTGTATGATAAGACTTTTGAACAGGCTAAACGTATTCGTATCATCCAGGAGATCGATAGTATTTATTCAGACATCCACCCCGTTGCCTGGGGCATTGCCAGAAACTATGAACGCCTGCTGTTCTGGAATAAATTCGGATATCCCGAATACATGGTGTCCCGTTATGGCGGTGACTATCGCTCCATCTTTTCCTACTGGTGGCTTGATCCTGAAAAAGAAAAGGCCTTAAAGGAGGCCAAAGCAAACGGGACCTCACTGCCTCAGGGAGAGCTCAATGTAACCTTCTGGCCCGACTACCTTAAAAGCAATAAATGATCTCAAGGCTGTAATTCTTCAGGTACTATGTTGAGTCTGTACACTGATGTCGAAGCCGGAATAGCCGGTATGACTGTGGAGGTGCTTTTCGTATGACGACCTATTTCCTGCGCCGGATGCTGCTGATGATCCCTACTTTTATCGGATCTACGCTGATTGTTTTTACGATCTTACAGCTGGCTCCGGGCGGTCCTCTTGAACAAACTATCCAGCGCATTCAAATGGGCGCTGCCGCCCAGGGTGAGACTGCGGGCAGTACATCTGATGTCATGAGCGGCGGCGGTTCGGTGCTGCCTGAATCGGCACTGAAAGAATTGAAACGATTCTACGGTTTCGACAAACCCATTTGGCAGCGTTATCTGATCTGGCTGGGGGTTTATCCCAGAGAGGTTAAACACAGGGACTTTACGCTGGTACCCGGCGAGACCGAAGTCATTGCCCGCGCCGGCAAAAAAGACGGACAGGTTTGGCGGGTCACCGTTGTGCGGAATGGCGATGAATACAGTGTAATCGATGAGGGAACCTTCAGCGAAGTCTGGCGGGCCAAGGCCGAAACCGTTGACGCAGACGGTACCGTACACGGCGTGATCTTCCAGACCGAAACTTCCGGCATTATGACCGGAAACCTTGGTGAATCTTACACCTATCAGGCTCCCGTCACCGAGGTTATGAAACCGCGGTTCAAAATTTCTTTATTCTTCGGGCTTACCGGTATGTTTCTTTCTTATATAGTCTGCATCCCGTTGGGCATACGCAAGGCTTTGCTGCACGGCAGCCCCTTTGATTTTATTTCCAGCGTCATCATTTTCGTTGCCTATTCCATACCGGGCTGGGCCATGGGGGGTGTTTTTCTGGTACTTTTCGGAGGCGGTTCGTTCTGGAATATTTTCCCCCTCGGGGGCTTTCACTCACCCACCGAAATATGGGAAGCCCTCTCTTTATGGGGCAAGATCCTCGACCAGCTGCACCATGCCATTCTGCCCATTTTTGCCTGGTCCATCGGCAGTTTTGCAGGACTTACCGTTCTGATGAAAAACGGTCTTCTTGAAAACCTCTCCCAGGATTATATCCGCACGGCCTTCGCCAAAGGATTGAGCGAAAAACGGGTCGTCTGGGTTCATGCCATCCGCAATTCTGTGATTCCCATTGCTTCAGGTATCGGTGGAGTCATCGGTGTGGTCATCGCCGGTTCATACTTTATCGAGAAGGTCTTTAATATCGATGGTTTCGGGAAATTGGGCTATCAAGCCATCCTCGACAGGGATTACCCCATCACACTGGCCTTCCTGGTCATTGTGGTGGTCATCAGACTCGTAGGCAATATCATCTCGGATATCGCTCTGGCAACCGTTGATCCACGTATCAGGTTCAGATAGGATAGCGCCTCAGAGATGTCCATCTTCAGGAAGAAAAAAATTCAGGACCCCCGGGAAATTTCCCTGTCCATCTATAAGAAGCGCTGGCTCAAATTCAAAACCATGAAGCGGGGATATTACTCGTTCATCATCCTCATCATTCTCTATGCGCTGTCTTTCGCCCTGCCGCTGTTCATAAACAACCGGGCCCTGCTGGTAAAATATGAGGGACACTATTATTTCCCGGCTTTTGCCGGATATTACCCCGGAGAAAAATTCAATCAGGATGTTCCCGGTGAAGCCAATTATCGCTTACTGAGCGAACAGTGGGAAAATAGCGGTTCGGAAAACTGGCTTGTGATGCCGCCCTATCCTTTCGGTCCTTTTGAGGATATTACGGTCAAAGGCAATGCCATGTACGAACCACCTTCCCGTCAGCACTGGCTGGGAACGGATGATACGGGACGGGATGTCTTTGCAAGACTCTGTTACGCCTTCAACATCTCAATTTCCTTCGCCCTGATTCTCGCAATTCTGAACTACATCATTGGTATTTCCATCGGCGGCGCCATGGGTTATTTTGGCGGTAAATTCGACCTGATCTTCCAGAGGTTCATCGAGATCTGGTCCAGTCTCCCCATGCTGTTCGTGATTATCATCATTGCCTCCATTATACGACCGAATTTCTTCATCCTGATCCTGATTTATACCCTGGTGAACTGGATCGGAATGACCTATCTCATGCGGGCGGAATTTTACCGCGAAAAATCCAAAGATTATGTGGCGGCGGCGCTGTCCATGGGTCAAAGCAATCTCAAGGTTATTTTCAAACATATCCTGCCTAATTCCCTGGTGCCGGTGATCACCTATTTCCCTTTTGCTATCGTAGGTTATATCTCTGCTCTGGTAGGCCTGGATTATCTGGGGTTCGGTTTGCCGCCGCCAACTCCCAGCTGGGGACAAATGCTGGATATTGGTCTGCAGAACATGAGTAAATGGTGGATGGTTTTTTCACCCGTGGGAGCGCAGTTTATTACACTTTTACTGGTAGTGTTCATCGGTGAAGGGGTTCGTGAAGCCTTCGATCCCAAAGTCTATTCGAGGCTGCGATGAAACGGAATAAACTCCTCGAAATAAAGGGACTCAAAACCCGCTTCAAAATCGGTAAAGACTGGGCCAAGGCCGTTGACGGCATTGATTTCGACATTTACAACGGGGAGATCCTGGGTATCGTCGGTGAATCTGGTTCGGGGAAATCCGTGTCGGTGCTGTCATTGATTCAACTGGTGCCTAATCCTCCCGGTGAAGTCACTGAAGGCGAAATCATTTTCAAGGGTGAAAAGATCTTTGACGGTAAAGACCTGGCCCGTGTAAAACAAGTCCCGAAATATCGATTTTTTCCCCGTTTGAGTGAAAACCTGCGCAACGGCTTTGCGCTCCTGTTTTTCATTTTCTGGCTGGTTCTGCACTCTTCCCTGGGGATACCGGGCTTCCTGCCCTTTATAATTTCAGTTTTTCTGGACAGTCTGGTCACACGGTATGTCTTTTACAACTCTCCCTTCAAGAAAGCCATGGCGGAATTCCGGGAAAATATGTACAAACGCATGCGGGTTCTCCGGGGTCGCGAAGTTGCCATGATATTTCAGGAACCGATGACCTCTCTGAATCCCGTCTTCACCGTCGGCATGCAGATGGTAGAGGCGCTCTATGCCAAATCTTTCAAAGAAAACCTGAAAGACTGGGTCATCGGCAACGCCGAAAATATCAGGAAAACCACGGCTTTGAACCGGCTGCGAACATCCGGAATTTTTGCTGTGATCCTCTTACTGTTATCTCAGTTTGTACAGGGCTGGTCATTCCACGCTGCTTCCGTGGCCTTCTTTTTTATACTGGGGCTTTCCATCCCTTCTATCCTTGCTTTTGCCCTGATCGGACTTGACAGGCTGATCTCACAGGAATACCATGAGCTGCGCGCCAAATTGTTGGATGAGGCTGCCGGACTGTTATCCATGGTGGGCATCCCCGCTGCCGAACGCCGGTTGAAAGATTATCCCCATCAGTTCTCAGGCGGCATGCGCCAACGGGCGATGATTGCCATGGCGCTGGCTAAAAATCCATCTCTGCTGATCGCTGATGAACCCACCACCGCTCTCGATGTTACAATTCAGGCCCAGATACTGGAACTCATGATCCGGCTGAAAGAAAAGCGCAAAGATGCCGCTGTAGTTCTGATCACGCACGATCTGGCCGTCATAGCCGAAACCTGCGAGAGAGTCATCGTAATGTATGGCGGCATAATTCAGGAAGTCGCCGAAGTTGATGAACTGTTCGATAATCCTCTGCACCCCTATACCAACGGACTGCTCTCCTCTATCCCCAGACCGGATAAAGAGCATAAGCTCCGTCGGCTCGGAACTATACCGGGCATGGTCCCGAATATTCTCAATTTACCTGTGGGTTGTAAGTTCTGCACACGCTGCGAGCAAAAAATTGATATCTGCGATACCGTCGAACCGCTTCTCGAAGAAATCCGTCCCAATCATTTCGTCCGATGCCATGTGACCTCGGGCAAAAGCGGAGGTTCGGCATGAGCATTAAAAAACTGGTAGATGTAAAAGATTTGCAAGTACATTTTCCCGTTTTCGGAGGAGTGCTTTCCCGGAAGATTGCTACTGTAAAAGCCGTGGACGGTGTTACTTTTTCCATCAACGCCAAGCAGACTATTGGACTCGTGGGAGAGTCCGGCTGCGGGAAAACGACCGTCGGCCGCGCCATGATCTCCATTTTGCGGCATATCTCTCCCGACGTGCAGATCAAGGGGTCTGTGGAGTACCACTTTGACGAAGGAATCGTTGATTTTGTCCGGCAGCATCCCAAGTCAATGCAGAAATACCGCTCAAAAGTACAGATGATTTTTCAGGACCCCTATGCTTCTCTGAATCCGCGCATGACAGTTGCCCAGATTATCAGTGAGCCCCTGCTGATCCATACAAAAATGACTAAAAAGGAAATCCAGGAGCGGGTTGCCTGGCTGCTCGAAAAGGTTGGCTTGCGTCCTTCACAGTCACGCCGATATCCACACGAGTTCTCGGGCGGGCAGCGCCAGAGAGTGGGTATCGCCCGGGCTATTGCCACCAACCCGGAGCTGATCATCTGTGACGAACCGGTCTCGGCTCTGGATGTCTCCATTCAGGCCCAGGTCATCAATCTGATGATGGACCTGCAGGATGAATTTGATCTCTCCTATTTGTTCATCGCCCATGACCTGTCCGTAGTTGAACATATCTCAGACAGAATTGTGGTCATGTATCTTGGCGACGTAGTCGAATTTGGCGATGCGGAAGATGTCTATCATTCACCGAAACATCCCTATACCCGGGCTCTGATCTCCGCCGTACCCGTAGCGAATCCCAAAATGAAAAAGAAAAAAAGGACCATACTGCAGGGCGATATTCCTTCCCCCATGGCCAAACCCTCGGGCTGCGGTTTCAGAAATCGCTGTCCCATCGCAAAGCCCGATTGTGCCGGTGAAAAACCCAGTCTCATCGACCGCGGTAATAATCAATTAGTGGCCTGTCCCTATTGGGAAGAGGATTTTTAAACAGAGCACCGTTCCCCTTTGAAAAATAGCCGGCGGTAACTTAAGGTGTTATCAAAAGGGATCCTTCAGACCCTGCAGGAAATTTGAGAAATCTTCCAACTGATTGAAAACATAATCCTCCCCGGGAGCGTCATTTCCTGTAAATTTATTCACGGACTCTCCCGGTTTAATACTTTCAACGCGGTATAAATCCCATATGAAGCCAGTGATGCGAACTACTCCGGTAAGACTGATAATATAATCTACATCGTCATGGTGATTGATGCCATTCAAATTATGAAATGATAAATGTCTCTTCACTGCGTCTGGTCCCGAATGTGTATTTTAAAATGAGTACTTCAATCCCAGGCGAAAATTGGAGAAATCCTCCAGTTGATTGAAAACATAATCATCACCCAGAGCTTTATCACCCTGAAATTTATTAACAGACATTTCCAGATTGATGCTTTCGACGGGAGAATAGTCCAGCTCAAAACCCGCCATATAACCTTTTTCATTCAGGTTGGCCAGCAGCATGGGTTTCAGTTCAAGGCGATTGTCCCAGAGTGTGGAGCTTAGGGATACCAGCAGCGCCTTGTCCAGAAAACCTGCAAAGGGGCTCCCCATCCCGGCTGCAAAGTATTGTTCGAATGCAGGTAGATTCGACCTTACCGAAAAGGTATGGTTTCCAATCAGCTGAGCTGTCACATTGAAATTCTTAAAACCGCTGTACTCCAGCTGGCTAACATACTGCAGATATTCAGCTGACAGACCCACGAAAGTAGCACCGCCATAATTAGTTAAAACTGCGCGTCCACCCGGGCGTGTGAGAAAATATGCCGTCTCATTTCGAAAGGTGAAATCGCCCACGAAATTGACCATGTCGAAGCCGTAAACGTCGGTTTTGCGATACACAAAACTGACGGGGACCGGTTGCGGATAATTCGTATCGATTTGATATACTGTAGGGGAAAAAAGCCGGTCATGACCGTGAAAATACGAAATGGCCAGATCGCTGTTGCCCAGGCTGGTCTGTGCCCGGATGCCGTACTCAGCCGGATTATTCACTTTTTCGATCTGCGAAGCGCTGGGTTGCATTGGAGGCTGAATCGGAAAATCCTCTTCGTAAACCAGGCGGTCAGGCTCATGAAAAGGGATAAATACACCTTCCAGTTGCCAGTTGCCGAGATACCATTTCACAGAGGCTGAAAGTGAACCGATCTTGCGCTCCGTGCCGTTGTCAAATAAATAATAGTAATCATAAGCTGACAGATTATCCGTAGGATTGTTGGCATCTGCCATACCCCAGGCAAAGATCTGTTTGCCCAGCGATACTTCACCGAATGATGGATACCAAACCAGATAGGCCTCTCTCAGCTCTGCCCTGGAGAAGTTAGTGCGCCAGCGGTATTCCAGCGCTGAAAGGGTCACAAATTCAAACTCACGCCAGGTATATGACGCCGAAAAAGTGGCCATACGAAAAGGCAGGGAAATTTCCTTTGCATTCGTCAGTCGATACAAGCCTGCCGGATTAAGCGTACCGCCGAATTGAATCTGCCCGCTAAGGGGCAGGACCGTAAACGCCAAAATCAACCACCATTTCCTGTTAAGCATCGCTTTTACCTCCCGGAATAAAATTTAGCAGTATTAACACCGGGGCAGTCCTTTGTCCGCTGTTACGGATTTCCCATAGTCAGGGAAAAAGTCCTGTCCCTGAAGTTTAATTTTTGATCATAACCAGCAGCATTTTAAATTTTTCTTCAGCCCTTACTGCATGCGGTATATTGGCCGGTAAGCGGATCATATCGCCTGCGGCCGGGTTGTGATCTTCAGCTGAGATAGTGACCACAGCATGCCCTTCAATGACCTGGATCAGGGCTTCAAAGAGTGCCGTGTGCTCACTGAGAGCCTGCCCTTTGTCGAAGGCAAAGAGGGTGACGGTTCCGCCGTCCTTTTTGAGCAGGGTCTGACTTACAATGGCATCTTTTTGGTAATCGACAGCAGTGAGGAGATTTGTGATAGGTTCAGTCATATTTTCCTTTAATTAAGCGTGAATCCGGTTAAAATTAAAATTGTTCCGATACCTGCCAGGAGCAAAGCAATCTGGAGCAGACTGTCTTTCAGCCTGGTGTGATGGTTCAGGCCCGGGATGAGATCACCAATGGCAATGTAGATAAAACTGGCCGCAGAGATACACATGACATAAGGAATTGCCGCCCTTACACTCTGCATAAACAGATAGGCCAATACGGCACCGACCAACGCCGTCATCCCTGATACCATGTTCAGACCGAAGGCCTTCAACCGGGAATAGCCCGCATCCAGCAGGATGGCAAAATCACCTACTTCCTGCGGAATTTCATGAGTGATCACGGATATCGAAGTCATGACCCCCAGGGGGACTGAAGTGATAAATGCGGCGGCGATGATCACGCCATCCACAAAGTTGTGGAATGCGTCACCGATGAGAATCAGCGGACCGGCTGTTTTGTGAACTTCACAGTCGGAATTGTGACAGTGCCGCCAGATTATGAGTTTCTCCAGTACAAAAAACCCGACCAGCCCGGTGAGCAGTGTTACCGAGACACGATAAACCGTGATTGATTCAGCAGCCTTTGGTATGAGCCCCAGCAATGCGGCCCCCAGGAGAGTACCGGTAGCGTAACTGATAATTGCGGGTACAAAAACAATCCTGATCTTTTCCGGAAACAGCAGAAACAGGGCGGCGGCCAGGATCGAGACCACGCTGCCAAGCAGGCTGAAGATTATAATGAGCGTAAGAAGCATACTTTAAGGTACTGTTTTATCTGCGGGGCAGTCGTTTAAGATTTTTCTCCTGAAACAGAGCATCTTTTACACCTGTATCCAGTTTGATATGCTCAAATGTGAGCAGCGTATTGTGTTCTTTTTTAACATTTTCAACATAAATTCGCACAGGGACATCATAACCTTCCTGTTCCGTATAGTCAATACGGCGGATTTTCAGTAATTCCCCGGATTTGTCATAACTTTCAGCCCGTATGACCAGAAATTTATTCTTCGTAACCCACTCAATGTGACGGGTATATTCCGTATCAGTCTCCGGTTTAGGGATTACGGTGAGGACATAGCAGGCTTGGCCGTCGAGCAGTGTGTCACCGCTGAGTTCATAGGTATATTCGTCCAGGTCTCTGGAAGTGAGGTCTTCAAAACTCAGATCGGAGCCCATGAAAGCATCACCCTTTTTCGAGGCTGAAATTCTGCGGATTTTCTTGAAGGCCGGCAACCAGAGGTGCATTTCATCATCCCTGTCATCATGTTCAATTTTTAAAAAGGCCACACCTTTATCGTCTGCAGGTGCAAAGAACCAAATGATCTGCTTTGCCGAATTGTCTTTCGAGACCGACCGGATCTCATTGGTGCGGGTTTTGCCGCGTTTGTTGGTCAACGTCATTTTCAGATCGGCCGTCATATCCAGGGGTGCTTTTCGCTCGTCAACCGCTTTGGCGATCTCAAAACCCGTTATCCCGAACAATGATGTGCAGTACAGCAACAGAATTATGATTTTTATCGATAATTTCATTTTTCCTCCTTCAATTTCAGTTCAGAATTAAGGCCACCAGGGCGACAATATCCAGTACATCCAACACACCGTCGGCTACAATGTCCGCAGCCAAAAATACGGTATCATCAGGAATGATGTTTTCGATAATGTAATTAATAATGACAACCACATCCAGCACATCCAAAAAACCATCGAAATTTACATCGCCTGTGAGAGATTGGTACAAATCCATTCCGTCGAAAAGCGTATCGAGAGGTCGGGTCGAAATGTAGGGGATGAAGCCATGTTGTACAGCCTCAGTCGAATACTGTTGTATCAAATCGGTGTCGGTCAGGTATTCAACGGAATAGACAGGGATTCCATTTGAAAGATAGCCGCTATCCAGCAGGTCAAGTCTTTCGATATCGGGATTGTAGGGATTATCTTCATCCAGATCCCCATAGAAAAAAACATCCTCAACTCCAATGGCATCTATAACCGTAAGATATGCCTGGGCCATCTGATCCGTCACGATAGTTTCCGATATGATATACTCTCCATTTTGAGGGATGAGATAAAATTGTCCTGTTCCTGTTTGGTCAATATGCTCCCGGATGTTCTCAACGAATTGAATCATATAAACCGGGGCGGAAGGCTCTGAACCGTTTTCATCCGACCAATACCAATAAGCATCTATCAGATCCATGTATATTCCGTCAAAACCCTGTGCGTAAATTGTATCAATATAGCTGAATATGATATTCTGCCATTCGGGATACCAGTATTTTACTTTGTAATTACCGGGCCAGTCAGGATTTTCACTCCCCAGCCATTCGGGTGGATTGTCCAACCACTGTGCCTGCCAGTAAAAACGGTAGTCTTCAGCCTCACCGATGGAGATATAGGCAATGGGTATTTTCCCACTGTTTTTAATTGAGGCAATCTCTTCGGGCATGAATTTCAGTTCATCTGAGCCGTCGGCGGAATAATCCATCACAATCAAATTAAAGCTTGGGTTTTCGGTAATCGCCTGAATGTCGATATTCTGTAACTGATATGCCCAGGTATCAGCTCCTGCAAGACCCGTCTGGGTAAATCCTGCCCCGAAAAATAAGGCTGTCAGCAATAATGTGCATAATCCCGGGGTTTGGATCAATCTGCAATTAAATTTGCGGGTCTTTGGCAAGTGTGATTCCTATTGCAATGCTTTCAGTTTAAATAATTTGGGTTTTATCAGCTCCGTCAGCGAAGCCAGCAGAGTAAGCGTCCCCAGTGAAGTGGAGATCATGGCGAAGATCATGAGACCGCCGATGTATTGGATAGGTATGAAGAGTGAAAACAGAAGCGCACCAAAACCCATATTCGAAGCGGCATCCAATATGATGGGATAGCCTACATCATTGATCGCCTCCTGGCTGATCTCAGCCTGTGAGATCCCGCTCCCGATGAGGGCACGGAACTGGGAAACATAATGGATGGCAAAGTCAACCCCCACACCGATTATAATGGAAGACAGCAGCGCCGTAATATGACTTATGTAAATGCCGGAAAGTCCCATAAGTCCAAAATTCAGGATCACGGCTGCCGTAAGAGGAATAACCGATAAAATTCCCCAGATGGCTCTGCGGAAGGCGATCCAGAGAATCAGAAAGATGATCACAATGGATGCGATGATACTGATGAAAGAGGATTTTATGATGAGATGGACCATATCCTTCAGGATTACGACCATCCCCGTTATTGTGACATTCAGATGGTCATCGGTGTTTTCTTGTAAGTACATGCGGATGGATTTGACGAATTTGATAATCCTGGTAGTTGAAATATTTTTCATCAGAGCGGTGATGACGCCCGTTTGGTAATCATAGTCAACCAGTGAGCTGAAATCGTCAGGATCTCCCGACATGGCATACAGTGTAAAGAGATTATTGACTTTATTCCGGCTGTCCGGTATGGTCTCATACTCAGGGTCGTCATCCATTACCGTGCGGTGCATCTGTTTAATGATATCCACGATGGATATGGTTGTCGAAACGGCCGGATACTGCTCAAGAAAATTCTGGATACCGTCCATTTCCCTGAGTACTGCAGGGTCTTTCAGATCTCCTTCAACCCGCATTTCCAGATCCATGGTTCCCGTGAGTTCCCGGTCCATGAACTCAATGCTGTCCCGCATCTCGGTACCGGGCTTGAAAAAGGTCACTATGTTAGCCTCGACTTTTAGAGAACGTAATCCCCACAAACCCGTCAGTACGATGAGCACACCGCAGGTCAACACGATTTTAGGGTATTTGATCACGAGGCTCCCGAAATGATCTACTGTTTTTTCAAGAATACTGGTGCGTGAGACAGCTTTGGAGTTGATATTCCAGTTTTTCAATGTAATCAGGGCAGGCAGCAGGGTTATTGAGAGGAGCCAGGCCCAGATAATACCTACGGAGATACAGATTCCAAATCCCATCATCTGGTCAATGGGGGAACTAAGCAGTGTCAAAAATGCCGCCACGGTTGTCGCACTGGTGAGAAAAACCGGCATGCGCAGCGTGTGCATGGTTTTCTTTATTGCCTTTCTCTTATCACCTGATATGCGCAATTCTTTAAAGAACTTGGTGAGAATATGCACTCCGTCCGAATTGGCGATGGTGAGTAAAATAATCGGCATGGAAGTATTCAACATTGAAAAATGAAATCCCTCCGACCCGGTGAGCAGGGTCAGCCAGCCAATAGAGCCCATCATGGCCACCAGCGATAACAGGATGACCGAAAAGACCATACCCACCGCAGGGAAACTTCTTAAATTCACGAGCAGGATCAAGGCCATGATCAGAATCCCCACACGCATGAGATTCATGACATCCTCCCTGATGAGAACGGGAATCGTCCCCGTCAGATAGGCGTGGCCGCCGATGTGAATTTCATACGGACCCCGGTAGGCCTCAACCACCTTTACTACAACATTCCGGAAAGTATTGTTATCGATACCGGCCATGGGAATGATCACAATATTGGCATAGTTTTCATCTTTTGAAACCAACCTGACTTTCATGTCAGGATGCCGGTCGAGATAAGTTTTGATGCCTGCAATCTCATCCGGCTGCAGGTTCGGGCCGGGTTGAAGCTCCGAAATATTAATGAATCCATCGTCCGAATCCATGCGGTCAACGGTTGAAATACTGATCACATTGTCAACTTCGGGAATGGCCTGGAGTGCACTGCTGAAGGCATAAACTGTGGCCAGCAGGCTGTCATTGTAGATGGATTTGCCCTCATCTCCAATCGCGATGAAAATCATCTCGTGACTGCCAAATTCATCCAAAATGGCATCCCAGGAACGCCGGGATTCCATATCTTCCGGAACCATTTTCATAACATCATCATCTACAATGATCCACTTGACACCGAATCCGATGAACAGAGTAAACAGAATTAAAAGTATCAGGGTTCTTTTGGGATGATTGACCGCTTGTTCTGAAAGCCAGTTTTTCACACGAGTACTCCAAATTTGGTAAACTGTCGTATTTGATCCCGGATATATTCATCATCGGGGGCTGCAATATGCACATGCTCCGCTATCATTTCCCGGATGGGAC
Organism: Fidelibacterota bacterium; assembly: GCA_024277615.1. GTDB lineage: Bacteria > Fidelibacterota > Marinisomatia > SCGC-AAA003-L08 > JACNLC01 > JAADGM01. Next base: position 16,242 of record JAJRUW010000051.1, read on the forward strand.
GCATCAAAAAGGAGAAAAGGGTAATTGCAATGATATTGGTGATCTTGAAATAGGTGCTGAAGGAATTTTCTTCAGTGTTGAAAGCTGCCGACAGCAACGGTTTGAGGGTATCGATTTTGCCGGCAATAAAAGTCTTGAAGAAGGGCGCTCCGGCAGCAAGTTCCCGTGCCATCAGAGCCGGCAGGATAGTGGAATTCCTGGCGAAGGCTTCGTAATAAGTTTCGATAATCGAATCGATTTTATTATCTAACTCATCTTCTTCCGTCAGGATTTTTAACAGACTATCAATTACCGGTGCAATATTTTTTTCCAGGATCGAAGTGTACAGATTAGCCTTGCTGCCGAAATAATAGAAGATCAGGTTTTTGTTGGTGGCTGACCGCGCTGCAATTTCACGGGTAGTCGTTGCTGCAAATCCTTTTATGGCAAAGATCTTTTCCGCCACACAGAGAATATGATCTTTCATCTCGATATCGGTTGTTTTGTTCGATTTACGAGGTCTGCCCATGCAGTTAATTTATTGACCGTTTGGTTAAGCATCAAAATAATTATTGACCGGTCGGTTAAATATTTTGAGGCTTGAGACTCCCATGAGCTATCCCAATTCCGGTTTGCGGCCTGCTGCGGGCGAATGCTGAATGGTTTCTTTCCCGTGCAGATTTTGGCCCTTATTTACTGCGATGCACCGTCATGTTTTGACTTCCGGCTATTCTTTAAAAAATTGCTTCCGTGCAAAAATATTCCCTTGAGAGTTGGGTAAAATATTCATAATTTCCCTTCCAGTTTTAGGAGTATAACTATCAGCAATCCTAATAAAATTTAAACAGAAGTCTTTTAACTTTAAACTATCTCTAACACAATAAAACGGAGGATTACATGACACGTATTGTTAAAACACTGACCTTACTGCTGTTGACACTACCGCTGTTTCTGTATGCAGGTACGGTTACAGGTAAGGTTACTGAAGCGGATAACGGAAATCCGTTAGAAGGTGCTAACGTCACCATCGAGGGCACTCAGCTTGGCGCTGCCACCGATGCGAACGGAATGTACAGGATTTCCAATGTTCCGGATGGAACCTATACAATCACAGTTTCGGTGATTGGCTTTGAGAAAGCTTCAAAGAAAATTGCAGTTGCCGGAATTAAAAATATCAATTTTGAATTGACTATTGAAACCCTGGAGCTGTCTGACCTGGAAGTTCTGGCTTCCCGGGCCACACGAAACACACCGGTAGCCTATTCTCAAATCGATAAAACTGAAATGGAATTCCGTCTGGGCTCACAGGATATTCCTATGGCCTTAAACATAACTCCCAGCGTTTATGCTACCCAGCAAGGTGGTGGTGCCGGTGATGCCCGCATTAACGTTCGTGGATTTAACCAACGGAATATCTCGGTTATGATCAACGGTGTCCCTCAGAACGATATGGAAAATGGCTGGGTTTACTGGTCTAACTGGGATGGTGTTGGTGATGCGACTTCTTCAATTCAGATGCAGAGAGGTCTCAGTGCCGTGAATCTGGCAACCCCCTCCATCGGCGGAACCATGAACATCATTACCGACCCCACAGCGCATTCAAGCGGAGGAAAATTCAAACGTGAAATAGGCTTAGGTAACTTTTCAAAAACCACGCTTAATTTCAATACGGGCCTTATTGCTGATAAGTATGCCTTTAGTGCTACTATTGTCCGGAAAACAGCAGACGGGATTATTGACAAAACCTGGACTGATGCCTGGGCATATTATTTTGGTGCCAGCTATGCATTGAATGCAAAAAACCGTTTTGAGCTTTATGCAATCGGTGCCCCCCAGCGTCATGGTCAAAATCTTTATAAACAAAATGTAGCAGCATACGACAAAAAGTTTGCCGAATCAATCGTCGATAAAGGGATGAAAGATGCTGACTCAGATGAAGACGGTACCAGTGACTGGGATGAATATTTTGCCAAATTCTCAAACAATTCAGGTAGTACCGTCGGCCGCCTTTTTAATCAAAATTGGGCTCCTGTTAATTCCAATTACACAGGCAAACAATATTGGTATATGTACGGCAAGGGTGGACTGTTTGGGTCTGGAAACACCGAACGTCACAATCCTAATTATCTCAATGAGAGAGAAAACTACTTTCATAAACCACTCGTTAATTTGAACTGGTTCCTCACGATAAACGAACAAATGAGATTATCCACAATTCTTTACTGGTCCGGGGGATCAGGTGGTGGAACCGGAACTTATGGAAAGATTCCTACCCTGGATGCTGATGGTAATCTTGGTGGCGAGGATTATAAATTCTACTACGGCAGCTCGCCATGGACCCGTGATTGGAATACATTAATCGCTTACAATTCAGGTCCTGAAGATACAGTATATGTCGATAAAAAGGCTATTGCCAGAGATTCTGAAGGTGGAGAGTCCGTTGGTATTCTCAGAAACAGTATTAACCGCCAGTGGACCATAGGTACTATTTCAAAATTGAATTACGATGTTAACGATGAATTAAAACTCCAGGCTGGTATTGATTGGCGTACGGCCGAGATCGAACATACCCGTGAAGTTCGTGATTTGATGGGTGGTAATTACTTTACCTATTCAGGGAACCAGTTTGACACGATGTCAGATTCTCAGAAGAAAAAACTGGGAGATAACATCGATTATCACAACACGAACACCGTGGATTGGATAGGGATTTTCGGACAGGCAGAATATGCCACAAGCCTGTATTCTGCATACGGGATGCTTGGGTGGTCGTTGATTGAGTATTCATTTAAAGATCATTTTACAACTGCAGATACATTATCAGATGGTAGTCCTGATATAAGCTCAGGCGAGCTTTATCTGAATCCGGACCCCATTCCCGTCATGCAGGTTAAGGGTGGCGGAATGTACCATATCACCAGCGACATTGATGTCTTTGCCAACCTTGGTTATGTTCAGAAGGCTCCGATTCTTGATGCCGTAATCGATGACAACAACGGTACAATCGCCTCAGACCCTGCCAATGAAATCTTTCAAAGCGTTGAAGGGGGTATGAATTATCATTCAAGTGATGGGAAAATAGCCGTTAAAGCCAATGTGTATCACACTCAATGGATCGACAGAACGGTCACCATAAACATAGAACCGGGACAGGGGTCAAGCGGCGATACAGATATCCTGTTTCTGAAAGGTTTGGATCAAACACATCAAGGAGTGGAGCTTGAAGCAGCATTTCAGCCAATGCCAATGTTCCGCTTTGATGCCTCTTTTTCTGCCGGAAACTGGGAATATGTTAATGATGCCAAGGGCGATTACAAAGATTATGTGAGCGGGATAACAACAGAATATCTCTACGCCGTTAAAGGCTTGAAAGTGGGTGACATGCCGCAACAAAGTATGGCCCTCGCTGTATCCATATTCCCATTTCAGGGTTTGGCTATCCAAAGTGTTTGGAATTCCTACGACGACCATTATGCCGATTGGGATCCAACATCTCGGGAAGTTGAAGATACCGATGGTGATGGTACAATTAGCGCTGACGAATTAGCCGCTGCTGACCGGACACAGAGCTGGAAAGCGCCCGGTTATTCCAAAGTCGATCTGCATATGTCATATGATCTGCCAGTTAACTTTGGTGGAACCAAACTGCAACTTTTTGCACATATCTTCAATGCTTTTGATGATGTCTATGTGCAGGATGCGGTTGATAATAGTAAGTACAATGCCTTTACCGGCGACGGTAAAAATCATAAAGCTGATGACGCCGAAGTATTTTTGGGCTCACCGCGCTCCTTTAATGCAGGTATTTCAATCTTATTCTAAATATCAGCCAGTTGATCTTAAAAAGCCCCGACAGTTTTCTGTAGGGGCTTTTTATTCTGTCATAATTTATATGAGTTCTCCGGCTTTCTGTAAATAAGGCGGAGAAATATTAGTTACTTGTGTTTGAAGCTCATATTTTAATTCACCTCATCGTAGAGAAAAATCGACAGTAAGCTTGTAGTAATAAGTATGAAAATTTAAAACTTACAAATGAAGTACTCCGCCGCGAGCGGCGGTGAATTAACCAAATCGTCTCGTCCGGCGTAGTCCGGCAATTGCCGGACATAGACGGAATAAACCAATTTGTGGGAGAATTAAATGACTCGCATCGTTAAAGAACTAGGTCTGCTGATAACGGTTTTTCACCTATCCCTGTTTGCAGGCACTGTAACCGGGAAAATTACAGAAATAGATTCGGGCAAACCTTTGGAGGGTGCTAATGTAACCCTCGACGGTACCCGGTTTGGTGCCGCCACAGACGTTAATGGGATATACCAAATATCCAATATTCCCAATGGCACCTATATCATCACTGTGTCCGTAATTGGATTTGAGAAAGAATCCCGCAGAATTACGGTTTCCGGCATGAAGAAATTCAATTTCGAACTGGTAATAAAAACACTTAATTTATCTGAACTCGAAGTTATGGCTTCACGGGCAGATCGCAGTACTCCCGTTGCTTTTTCAAATCTGAATAAAAGAGATATTGAATTTCGTCTGGGTTCACAGGATATTCCATTGATTCTCAATACCACACCCAGTGTCTACTCAACGACAAATGGTGGCGGTGCCGGGGATGCCCGGGTGAATGTCAGAGGCTTTAATCAGAGAAATATTGCCATTATGATCAACGGTGTTCCGGTCAATGATATGGAAAATGGCTGGGTTTACTGGTCCAACTGGGACGGCGTAGCCGATGCCACTTCCTCAATTCAGATGCAGAGAGGCCTCAGTGCCGTGAATCTGGCGACGCCTTCGATCGGCGGAACCATGAACATCATTACCGATCCCGCCGGTCATAAAAGAGGCTACAAAGTTAAACTGGAAACCGGTGCCGGAAATTTCAAAAAATCAACTTTTTCCTATCACTCAGGTTTGATCAACGATAAACTGGCCTTTGGAGCCACTGTAGTGCGAAAAACAGGCGAAGGTCTGATAGATAAAACCTGGACGGATGCCTGGGCATACTATCTTGGTATTAGTCTCGCTGTTAGCAAAAAGCACCGGCTTGAACTCTATGCTCTTGGCGCACCCCAGCGTCATGGTCAGAATCGCTATAAACAAAATATTGCATCCTATGACAGCACTTTTGCTAAAAGTTTAAAGGACTATGACCCAGCAGCCATTGCAGAGTTCCCTCAAGCATCCAGCGGTCGCTTTTATAACGAAAATTGGAATACCGTCAGTCCAAGTTATACGGGTAAACAGTATTATTACATGTACGGTGCACGTACAATCAAGCGGCATGATGCCAATTATTTAAACGAAAAAGAAAATTATTTCCATAAACCTCAGGTGAATCTGAACTGGTTCTGGACCCTTAATCAACACACACACCTTTCTTCCCTGTTTTACTACTCAGGCGGTTCAGGCGGCGGTACCGGAACTTTTGGTGATATCGTTTGGGATTATGATTCAGAACCTTCCAGAATTGCCGATTGGGATGCAACGATTGCCGTTAACATCGATACATTGAACAGGAAAGATCATCTAAAACCTGCTAATGAAGCTGTTGGTTATCTCAGAAACAGCATCAATCGCCAATGGACTCTGGGAGCAATCTCCAAATTGAATTATGACTTCAGTAAGGCTTTGAAGTTCCAATTCGGTATTGACTGGCGTACAGCCGAGATCGAACATGCCCGTGAAGTAAGGGACCTGTTAGGGGGAACCTATGCGATCAACGGAAGATACGAGAATAGTGCCGACCTTGATTCAAGATACTCCCAGCTGTATAATGAATTTGACGAAACCTATGAGGATGCCAAAGTCACCCGAGGCGATTATATCTTATATCATAATACAAATACAGTGGATTGGGTCGGTACCTTCGGTCAGTTTGAAAATAACAGCCTGTTCTACTCTTTCTATGGTATGTTCGGAATTTCCGGTATTGAGTACAGTTATACTGATCACTTCAGAAAGGCTCTGAACCACGCAGGATATGACAGCACAGCTTCTGGCGAATTGCTTATCAAGTCCAACTGGATAACCAGCACACAGTTCAAAGGAGGAGCTCTTGTTCATTTGTCAGATGAAATAGATGTTTTCAGTAATTTTGGAGTTGTTGAAAAAGTTCCTATTTTTGATTCGGTGATTGACGATTTTGACCTGACTCTTTCAACAAGTCCTAAAAATGAAAAATTCATCAGTACAGAGATAGGCCTTAATTATACAGCACTTAGCGGCCTGGTGACGGCAAAGTTCAATCTTTACAACACTGACTGGAAAAACCGTTCTTTAACGCGGCTTATTTACACCGGTACCGGGTCCACGGGTGGAACTGATATTATTTTCCTGACGGGTCTTGGCCAAAATCATAAGGGTATTGAGGCTGAGATAGCCTTTAAACCTATTGATATGATCCGCTTTGATGCGGCCTTGTCTTACGGACTCTGGAAATTTAAGGGTGATGCCGAAGGAACATATAAAAACTATGATGACGGATCAACAACCGATTATATTTATTCCGTGGACGGCTTGAAAGTCGGTGATATGCCTCAAACCATCATTGCACTGGGGGCGCTGTTTTATCCCTTTGAAGGATTAACTATTCAGGGAGTGCTGAATTGGTATGATCGTCATTATGCGGATTGGGACCCTGCCAGTCGCATCGTAACTCCTGGTGTTGACCCGGACAGGACCCAGAGCTGGCAAGCACCGGGTTTTGCCAAGATTGATGTGCATGGTTACTATAAAGTCCCTTTGAACATTGCAGGGACAAAGATAAAGATATTCTTCCATATCTTCAATTTACTTGATGAAATAAATATACAAGATGCTGTTGACAACAGCAGATATAATGCTTATTCAGGCAACGGTCTTAACCATAAGGCCGATGATGCAGAAGTATATCTCGGTCTGCCCAGAACCTTTAATGCCGGAATTACCATTTCGCGTTAGATCGCAGAGGTCCTGGAATACTCATATAAACAAGAGTCCGGCAGCTTGCCGGACTCTTGTTTTCGTTCGCAATTGAAAAAGCTGTATGTCAGATCATAACCGAACCATCTGAAAAATACTATATCCTACACCATAACCTGTTCAGGGAATGTTTGTGTATGCAGCCGCGCTATAGCAGTGGGTTTCGATTGCTCCTCATATTCCAGACCACCCCCAAATAAGCCCACCTTTTCCCAACTGGATCCTGCAATTTTTAAATACCGGATACGTTTTAAGAATTCAGGATTTGACCCGTACTTCCGACGCAGAGACGCAGAAACCTATCACAAGTTTTTAAATTTTTCACTTCCAGTATTTGAGAGTAAGATTCCCGAATTGTAAAGCTTTTTAAAGATATCAGCCCGTTATATCCTCACCGCCATCCACGCGGATGGTATTTCCCGTCAGCCAGGTATCTTCGGATAATCCCAGCATTGCAACTGCTTTTGCAATATCTTCCGGGAGCGTCAACCGCCCGGCCGGATTGACCTTTAAGGCATGCCTGATCATTTCCTCATTTCCCGGGATCTTTCTAAGCGCCGGTGTATCCGTTACACCTGCCTGTAAGGCATTGCAGGCAATTTTATGTGGACTGAGTTCCAGCGCCAGCTGTCTGCAATAGGATTCAAGGGCAGCCTTGGCCCCGGAAATTGCGCCATAGTTTTTCCACTGACTATGCCCGCCTGAGCTGGTCATGGCAAAAATATGACTCCCTGCTTGCAGAAAACCCGTTTTAAACAGTTCCTGCACCCAGTACACCAGGCTGTTTGCCATGACATCCAGCGTCATATCAATCTGTTTTTGCGTAATGGTTTCCTCCGTACCTCGGGTTATGAAAGGCCGCAAGCCTCCAAAAGCCAGCGTATGCAGTAAGATTTTTACGCGAATTTCTCCTTTTGCTTTAAGCTCCCGGATCACCTCTTCTTTCTTGATCGGATCCGTGGCGCTCATATTGTGAAAGATAACTTCCACACCTTCCTTGCACAAATCGGTAATCAGAGCATCTACATTTTTCATAGCTGACCGACGGTCTAAATGAACTCCATAAATATTCAGACCGCGTTTTGCCAATGCCCTGGCTGTCGCGGCACCGAAGCCGCTGGAAACACCTAAAATTACAGCCCAGTCGCTGCTGTGGGATTGATTATCAGACATGGTTTTCCTTCTTTATCATAATTACAGCTGAGATTATTAAAACTTTCTGCGCCGGCAGATAATTACTACTGCCTCTCACTAAACCAGACCGGCCAGGTTCCGTTTGAAAAAAAGCCGGGCAACGGCAATCAGCAGGAAACCCATTCCGAAAAGAATAAAGATTCGCGGTAAAATATCCCATAAGGGTAATTCCCTCCAAAAGATATCAAAAAATCCCTGAATCGACCAGTAATTGACAGAGATGGCGGCAAGTTTTTGCATTATTACCGGCATGATGGGCAAAGGGATCATGCTCCCGCCAATGGCCGACATGATCAAAATTATCAGTGTGGAAAGCATTTCGACTTGTTTTCTGGAAGTGGAGACGGCCGCCAAAAACAGCCCAAAGCCGGCACAGGCAAAGGCTGTCGCCAGGGCCACCAGCATCAACGCCGATGGATTCAGGGTCAAGTCCAAACCGAACACCAGCCAGGCAAAAATAAACACGACGGCCAATTGCAGTACGGAAATAACCAGCGTTGACAACAGTTTGCCGTACAGTATCTGCATGGGGTGTAAAGGAGTGATCAGCAGGCGTTTCAAGGTGCCGGATTCTCTTTCCACCAGGAGTCCCGCTCCCAGGCCTGCCACACTGAAGAGAAGCATCATCACGGCCGTGCCGGCAACGGCCTGAACCAGAGCCCAGCTGGTTCTCTCAACGGGGATGAGGGGTGTCATGATAATGGCATTACGATTTTGCAGCCTGGGAGAAATGTTATCCGAACGAAAACTTTTATCAATATTGTTTTCGATCTGTTTAATAAGTTTCGGGTCAAGCCGCGGGTAATCTCCTCTGACTTCTTCGAGGACCATTTCCCGCAGGGCCGGCCGGCCGATGATCTCAAACAGAGGCAGCATGATGGCCTGCTGCAGCAGCCCCATCTCCAGTTCCTGTGCGGGGTCATACTGCATCTCCAAACCTGCCGGTCGATTAGCGGATATCGAATCCGCAAGCCCCTTGTGCAACACCAGCACTGCCGGGTAGTCCCCCCGGGTCACTTTTTGACGAGCTTCTTCCAGACAAATGGATGTCAGGCGGATGCTTTTCAGCGAATCCAGCCTGGTAACGATAACGGCCGATAAATCCGTTTGATCCTGATCCGCGATCAGCAGATTGACCGGATGCTCTTCACGAGGGGCACCCATGCTGCCATAAACGAAAGCAAACAGCCCGACCAGAAAAATCGGTAATAAAAAAGACAGCACCAGGGCTTTGCGGTCTCCCAGGATGATCTTCAAATCTTTCAAGGCAATAGCCAACATAATCAGTCTCTCAGTTCTTTTCCCGTCAGTTGTAGAAAAACAGTCTCCAGGCTGGCTGATTTCAGTTCAATATCTCTAATATTCCATCCCCTGGCCGAGCAAATTGTCACCAATTTCTGCACGAGGTCATTTACATCATCACCGCTTCCCAGCAAACCCTCGTCAGTGAGTCTGACACCCGCCGGCAGAGGATCTGCCGGAGCGGTTTTCAGCGAGATATCATCAAGCATTACCAATACTTCCGAATCCCCCTGAATCAGCTGCCTCAGGCTGTCAAGTGTCCCTTCGGCTTTGATCTCGCCCTGATCGATGATGGCAACTCTTTCGCAGAGACGCTCGATTTCTTCCAGATAGTGGGTGGTGTAAACGATGGTTTTATCCTGTTGATGCAGTTTGCCGAGAATTTCATAAATGCGGTGCCGGCTTTGCACATCAATTCCCACAGTAGGCTCATCCAGAAACAGAATTACCGGATCGTGCAGCAATGCAACTGCAAGGTTTACACGCCGTTTCATCCCCCCGGAAAAGGTGGTCAGACGATCATTCCCGCGGTCATTGAGCCCCATGAATTCCAGCAGATGACGGATACGAGCTTTCAGACTGTTCCCCTGCATACCGTAAAGCTTGCCCCAAAAATGTAGATTGTCGGCGGCTGACAATTCTTCATACAGAGCCAGCTCCTGAGGAACGACGCCAAGTAACCGCTTTGCACCGCGGGGGTCAGACAGTAAATCGAGCCCATTGAGGGTTACGGAGCCGTCGTCGGGCTTTAAAAGTGTGCTGAGAATATTGACGGTTGTTGTTTTTCCTGCACCGTTGGGTCCCAGTAATCCGAAAAATTCACCCTGCTGAACTGACAGGTTTATGTTTTTCAGGGCTTTCACATCACCGAAATGCTTCGAGAGGTTGCGGATTTCAATCATGGTACTATCTTTCGCAGGTGCGCATTTATTGCTGAACCGTTCTGCAGGTACATGAGTAAATTTATCGCCCTGTTTAGCTACAGCGAAAGATTTTTAAAATTATGAATTCTAAATACCTTTAATTTTCGAGGATGAAATCAACGGAAAAAATAATCATTGACGGGTATAACCTGATCCATAAGATTCCTGCACTCAGAGAATATATGAACGGGAACCCGGAACTGGCCCGAGACCAGTTACTCCTGCGGCTGTCGGACTATCGCACTCTGAGGGGCAGTAAGATTGAGTTTCGGGTTTTCTTTGACGGACAGGCTTCCGGGAACTACCGTACAAGTCAGGAGGGTATCTTAGTAACCTTTACTGCTCCTGGTGTCCAGGCCGATGAGGCCATTACACTGCTGCTGGAACGGGAGAATTACCCCCGGGGCTGGCTGGTTGTTTCTTCAGATGATTGGGATATTGCCGGTGTGCTCAGACAACAGGGCGTACAGACCATCAGATCAGAAGAATTTGCGAACGATATGGAGCATGTCTTATCGGGCGCTTTTAACCGGATGAAAAAGGGCGCAGAAGAGACAATCATCACCAGACCGCCTGACGAAGCCGTCATACACATTGCAAGCAGTTGGGTTACCATTACATGTCTCTATAAATTCGCCTACCTGTATCTCAAAACAAGCGGAGATTTTACCATTATAAAAGACAGCTGGCCCGAGGGATTTAACCTCACATACAACGGCAGCAGCATCTCCATCTGTCAAATATCAGGTGAACTCGAACCCCATGATATTCTTTTTGAATTCACAGGGAATCTCACCGTGCAAAAACTTGAACTCATCGATCACGAAGGCCGCTCCCGGCCCGTACGGCTAAAAAACTGAATGCCGAAAGCGCTGATGGACAAATCAATAAAACAGAATATCTATCTCATTGGCATGATGGGCAGTTGGAAATCAACCACGGGCAAATTGCTGGCTGAGCGTCTTGAACGACAATTTGTGGATACGGATAATCTGCTGACTGAAAAAATGAAAATGAGCATTCCCCAGATTTTCAAGTACCTCGGCGAAGAGCGATTCCGCCGGGAGGAAGCCCTTTGTCTCCAGTCTGTCAGTGAGGAGAAGGACAAGGTGGTCGCTACCGGAGGTGGTATTGTCCTGACCGAAGAAAACCGCAGGCTGCTTAGAACCAGGGGTCATACTTTTTTTTTGAAGGCTTCTCCCGGAACCCTGGCCGGCCGGATTCGAAATATTGCCAACCGGCCCAAGCTTCACGGCCCGGGTGATCTGCTGGACAAACTGCGCAAACTCACAGCAGATCGGCTGGAATACTATACAGGTACCGCGGATTTTATAGTTGATACGGATGCACTGACCACGGATGAGGTGGTGGATGCCGTGCTCGAAAAATTGGAAGAAGCCCATGTCAACGCTTGAAGTTCGGACCCCCGGCCATACTTATTCAATCCGCATCGAAAAAGGGTTGATGAGCGATTTAGGCAGGTTCCTGGGTCCGTTCAATCACGGACAAAAATGGGTGGTCTTTACCCATCCCGGCTTATATGAACAATTTGGCAGCGAAATCCTCACCGCCTTAGAAGACAGCGGTTTTGATATTGCATTCATCACCATGCCGGAAGGTGAAGCCTCAAAAACCATCGCCAACGTGAACCGAATCTATGATCAGCTGCTGAAGCAAAACTGCAATCGCAGCACGACCTTCATCGCTTTTGGCGGCGGTGTTGTAGGGGATGTGACCGGGTTTGTAGCCTCGACCTTCATGCGCGGCGTCGGCTATTTTCAGGTCCCCACCACACTGTTATCCATGGTGGATGCTTCAGTGGGAGGAAAAACCAGCGTTAATCTCGCAAGCGGGAAAAACCTGGTGGGAACCTTCTATCAGCCCCTGGGAGTTCTGATTGATCCTGATTTTCTGCGCACACTGCCGGTGCGGGAAATTGTTTCAGGCATGGCCGAGATACTCAAATGCGGTGCCATCCGGGATAAAACCTTTTTTCGAAAAACAGTTAAAAATCTCACACATCTCATCGCTTTGATGGACCAGGCTCCGTTAATCGAAACTATCGAAGCGGCCTGCGCCATCAAAGCCCGAATCGTATCAGAAGACGAAAAAGAATCGGGCCTTCGACGCATACTCAATTTCGGGCACACAATCGGCCATGGAATCGAAACGGCGCTGTCCAAAACCGGCTTCAGACATGGCGAGGCGGTTGCCTACGGCATGCTGGCTGCAGGTTATCTGTCCCATCGTTACGGCAAATTATCATCGGCAGAGTGGAATGAATTGCGTGAAGCCCTCTGGCAGTTACCGCTGCCTGCATTGGGACGAATAGACCCCGATAAAGTTCTTGCACATATCCGTCATGATAAAAAATACAGCCATAAGCAGTTAAATTTCGTATTACTGGAAGAACTGGGCCGGGCTGATATCAGTGCCGATATTTCACATGCTCACATCATTGAAGCATTGAACTACCTGACCAGGTCAATACATAAGGAGACTTAAACCATGTTGACAATTTTGTGTCAAACCCGGAGGAATTTCTAATGAATATACTCGTAATCAACGGACCTAATCTTAACCTGCTCGGTATCCGTGAACCCGACCTGTACGGGACCGACACGCTGGATGAACTCATGACCTGGCTGGAAACCAGCTCAGCCGGAACGGGGCATTCCTTTAAATTTTACCAGTCCAATCACGAAGGAGATATAATTGATGCCATTCAGGACGAACGGCAATGGGCCGACGGTATCATCATTAATCCGGCTGCTTATTCCCACTACTCCTATGCCATACGGGATGCTCTGGCAGCAGTTACGGTACCTGCCGTAGAGGTGCACTTGACCGACATCCACGGCAGAGAAGAATTTCGACAGTTGTCTGTCATTTCCAATGTCTGTGTCGGGCATGTTACGGGTCTGGGGAAGAACAGCTATCTCGAAGGTTTAAAACTCCTCATCCAGCATCTTAAATTACAACAGAAATAGCGATGGTTGAATAGCTAAGCCCCGAACAGGCCATCTGTCCGGAGGAGGACCTGCCCGGAGAGTAATTCGGGAAGACTTGAGAAAGGTGACTGTGAATAATGAGAGTACCCCAACAGAATCCTAATCGAATAAGCGGAACTTTACTATGGAAAATATTTTTTTGTCAGCGTTAACCGGTTTTTTTCTGGCAGTCATAATTGGTTTTATCTGGTTGCGAAAATCAGGTAAAAAGAATTTAGGGCGGTCTTTAACGGTGTATTCAACACTGGAAAAATTTCGTTCTGTGGGTGAATTGGTCGTATTCAAGATCATCACCAAAGAAATTATCACTACTACCGAACACTGGTTCGGTGAAATCGGGAAAAAATACCTGCAGTGGCTGGCTTCCAACAAAAAAATCGCCATGATCTTTCAATTTGAAATCGACTTCAAATACGATCTGCAAAGTACCGATTTTACCATTGAACTACTGGGAGAAGACCTGTACCGCTTAACACTTCCGCCCTGCCAGTATGAGTCACATATCAAAGACATTCACATTTATGATGAGCAAAAAGCCCAGATTTTACCCTGGCTTTTACCCGATCTCGTGAATCGTGTTTTCGACGGTGGTTTTAATGAATCCACAAAAAATAACCTCATGGCTGAAGCCAAACATCAGGCAGCTCTCATGGCGGATGAATTTGTCCAGAAAGTTCAGACTGAAGTACACAATTCGGCACGGCAGACGCTTGAAGTTCTGGCAAAGGGGTTTGGAGACGCCGAGGTCCTGATTGAGTGGAAAGAAGATGCCCTGGTCAGATCACCTGTAAAGTCCCGGGAAAAAAGTGAACTCCCCTGAAGGGATATCTTTATTGCTCTTCGATCACCGCAGTATTGATTCCCGATTTTAGCAGCTGTTCCTGTTCCTGCGGATATAGTTTACGACGCAAAATAGCAAATGGACCCGGATCCCGCCCATAGGGAATGGCCACACGGCCTGTGCCCCCGTGTGCAACTTCCACAGGTGTGGACTTTGCATTGATGATTTCCTTAACTGTTATCTGATGAACCTCCGCAGGTGTTATGATTTCCAGCAGGGTTCCCTTTTCAAGACGGTTTTTGAGCTCAAACCAAAGCCGGCCCGTACTGCTGTCATATTCAACTTCCATCCCTACAGCTTTGTGAGTCAATTCCGTTGAGCGGGCATCGTGATAATTTTCACCATATTCCCGGGGATTGCGCAAGTAAAAGCCGGTTGTATAGCCCCTGTTTGACAAGGCCTGCAGGTCATACAGATTCTGCATGTTGAAAGGCCGGCTGGCCCTGAGGTCATCAATTGCCTTTCGGTAAGCCCGGGTTGTGAGTGCTGCATAATATTCTGATTTCGTACGCCCTTCAATCTTAAAACTCACCACACCGGAATCACGGATTTGATCGAGCAGTTCGATGGTGCAGAGGTCTCTGGCGTTGAAAAGATAAGTCCCGCTGTCGTCCTCCGCAACCGGGAAATGTTCACCCGACCTTTCCGGTTCTTCGACATAAAATGATTCTGCAGGATGAGAACCGTCAAACCGGCTGACTTGTTTTTTTTCTGTTTCGATCAGGCTGTCGGGCTCTGTTCCAAGCCGATACTTCCAGCGGCAGGAGTTTGTGCAGGTGCCCTGGTTGGCATCCCTGTGGTTCAGATAATTTGTGATCAGACAGCGACCCGAATAGGCAATACAAATGGCTCCGTGAACGAAGGTCTCCAATTCCACATCGGGTACCCTAAGATGGATTTCAGCAATCTCTTTGAGCTGCAGTTCCCGGGGTAAGATGATCCGGCGTACCCCCAGGTCCCGCCAGAATTGTACGGTAGTCCAGTTGGTGGCATTGGCCTGCGTTGAAAGATGAATGGGGATATGAGGCAGTCGTTTCAGGGCAATATTTATCAGTCCGGGATCGGCCATGATCAAGGCGTCAGGGTTCCACTCAGCCACCTTATCCAGTTCTTTAAGAAATGAATCAATTTTAAGATTGTGAGCAAAAATATTCATCGTGAGATAGACCTTTTTATTTTGCTAATGGGCATATCGTATCGCGGTACTCAGGGACTTTTTCAGAAAATCGTTTTCACGGGTGCGTAATGAAAATTTCGGTACTCCCGCATAAACCGCATCTGCGCCGTAGGCCAGGGCATATTTGAGCTTTGCAAGATTTCCCGCCGGAGATAGTAATTCAGGAATCTGTGTACGTTTCATGATTATAATTTAAGGCTGTTGGGGTCTGCCGTGAAGAGGGCTTTTAATACTGTCGGAATCGATGAAACCAATCGGAATATTTTAGTCCGGGTTACATATTGAAACAAAAACTCCATTCAACAACCTGCTATATTTTATAGTTGTCACCACAGAAAATCTTTGAAGAATGCGTTACTGTCGCATTATTGGGTTCACTTTTTACTTACTTCTCTATAGCTGTAAGTAAACTTTGGTCACCTGCCTTTAAGCAATTTCCGGCTGATCATTTTAGGAGTGATTTGTGGCTTTGACTTTGGTGTTTGCCATGTCCCATTCATCCGTCAGATTGGTCCTTTAGCCGGCTGATTCAGGTTTAGCGTGATGAGGGCGGTTCTTCCACCGTATACAGAATCCTGATTTTGGGGGGAAGAGAAAAAACCTCTTCTTAATTTACTGACGGCAGTTTTCATTTTGAAGAGGGAAAGAAAGTTTAAATTTATGCACACAAGATCGATATACAACCCATACATCGCAGCTCTGTTGATATTTGCTGTGAATATTGCCTTGACACAAGAATATCAGACAGGCGATTATTTCTCATCCGAAGATCAGCAAATCCCCTTTGAAATCTGCGCCAACGGTAACGGGCAGGAAACGCTCCGGCTCGCCGATTATAACTATGCACTGAACGGTGGAGAGCACTATGTCATCTGGCTGGATATATTCGCCGCCGACTGACAAAGCTGTCAATCGGAGGCTCCGATTAGCGAACAATTATACCTCGATTTTATAGCGGACGGACTGATCTACCTGCCTGTGGGAGTTTACTGGTCAGGCAGCATCGACTGTGCCGGCTGGTCCGACCTGGGAATTCCGGACTTTCCCACCATTCTCGACGATTCGGAAAACTGGCAGTTCCCGGATTGGTTCGGAGCTCCTTTCCCGCGGAGTGTTGTCATGGACCAGAATTTTCAGATTACCTATTCGGGCATCAATCACAATTTTGATCAGATACGTTCCGCCATCGTATCCGCCATCGTTGAAATACCCGGAAATGAAGGGCTCGAACCACAGCTTGAATTTGGAGCAAACCGGGGCATTTTCGCCGAGTCATTTCAGCAAAATGAGCAGCTTTACCCGGACATCATCGTCGGCAACGACGGACGTATCCATGTGGTCTGGACTGAGACCGTTGAAAACACAAACGATATTTTTTACAGTTATTCCGATGACGGAGGTAATTCATTCACTCCTCCCGTGCAGCTAAATTCAGTTGGAGGAACGGTCACAGTCGCCGATGGCTCCGGTCCCCGCATTCGTATTCGCAACGAACAGTTGATGGTCGTCTGGGCCGATCACCGGAATGATGAAAACACTTCCGCCATCGTCATGGCCAATTACGGAGACAACGGAGACAACTGGATGGAAGATAGTATTATCAGTGATCAGGCCGGATCCCAGTTATTCCCCGATATTGAGATCGGACCCGATGACCGCTGGCACCTCATTTATTACAATTGGGCTTCTGACGGGAATTTTGA
>JAJRUW010000052.1 GCA_024277615.1 Fidelibacterota bacterium
CTGGTGAGGGGGCCGTTGTACGTTTGGTCAACTGTATGTTTGTGGATTTTTCCGTTACCGTCGTATACATGGTAGTCCGCATCAGTGGTTCTATTTTCCGTGGGGCGGAAGTGGACAGCAACCTGATATGTTCCTGATACGGGGATGGTAATCTGCCAAGTCGCAGTTCCTTTGCGCTCTACTGTGTGTCCTAAATGGCTCAGGTATCTGTAATCACCATTATAGGCCGAACCCCAAGCGTATGTAACCCAGGACGTTCCGGTTTCCGAATATCCCTGGTCACCATTATCAACAACAAATTGCCAGCCAACTCCAGCAGCTATACCCAAACTTTGTATTCCGAGACATTGCAGAAGAGCAAAACAGATCGCAAAGAATAAATTTCTTCGCGATAGCACAGTGTATCGTGAAAACATGTCGGACAATATTTTTCTCATTTTTTTCTGGATCAGTACGTTCTAAATGATCAGTAAAAAGAGGTTTGTATCTCTTGCTAATTTACATCGGTTACGATAAAAAAAGTAGAGTAATGGGGATTCAAGCAATGATTTTGACCATAATACAGGTATTTCTTTCCCCTGTCAAAGGTCCAGTGTTCGCTCCTGTCGACTCATCTCATCCCCTCTAAATTTTCATGGGACATAATACCGCACAAAAAAAATAAAGGCTACCTTGAAAAATTGTATTATCGCCCAGTTGGACGGTTTGACCGTTCGACGACCTCTGCGTTATGCTTAAAATTTTATCCTGCGAATATTCGGCCTATGATAGAATTTTTTACATGCCTCAGAGTCTGGACTTACCTGCTCCCGTCGTGTTGTCAAGCACACTACTAAACGAAAAGCCTAATTTTTCAAGGTACCCTGAATTTACTTGGCTATCTCATGAGTCGGTGTTGAAAAAAACGATCTATCAGCGGTGTAAAGGTTTTTAAGCTGTTGATTATCCGTGTTGTGTCACAGGTCGATACTTTTTTTGATCCCGTCACTAATCATATCTTGCTATTTACAAACAGAAGCATCACCTTTTTTACCACATGACCCCTTTCCGTCACAGTTGACATATCCTTCGGGACATGGGCGGTGTTGGTCATAATCCCATTGAATATCGCCTGCGGGGTGTTTCCCGTTACAGTTGTCAGCTTTTTTGCCACATGACCCCTTTCCGTCACAGTTGACATATCCTTTAGGGCATGGGCGATGTTGGGCATAATCCCAGTATATATCCCCAGTACGGTGAGGAGGCGTTGCAAAGCTTGAAGTAGAAAGAAGGAATATACTACCGACAAAAATCAGATAACAGATTGAACTTCTCATGAGAATTCCTCATTACGTTAAAAAAATATTAATAATATATTATCATCATATATATGACATAGTTTAATCGAACCGGTCAAGAAAAATAGATTCTTAGAAGAATCATTGCGGAAAGAATAAAATTGTGGCATGGGGTAGCATTTGCACCACGGTTGTTTTAGAAAAAAGAGAAAAGGGAAAATAATGACGCATGAGTTTTGCCAAATGGTGCCAGGTACCACTGTACTGGTTACCGGTGCCACCGGGTTTACGGGTGTAATCTTAACAAGAAAACTTGTGGAAGCAGGTTGTAAGGTCCGTGCTGTTGCTCGGTATAGTTCTGATTTAACGCCTCTTCATGGGTTGGATATTCAATGGGTTCGAGGTGATATCTTTGATGAGAACGTTATTGTTGATGCCATGGTTGGGCAGGAATATGTTTTTCATATTGCGGCCGCATATCGTGACCCGAGCTGCACCTTTGAGGACTACCGTGATGTGCATTTAAAAAGCACACAAATGATTGCTGGAGAGGCTAGTCGTTCTTCCTGCTTTAAGCGTTTGATCCATGTATCCACGGTTGGAGTACATGGGCATATTGCTCGTCCACCGGCCGACGAAACATACCCTTTTGATCCAGGGGATGATTACCAGAAAACGAAACTTGAAGCAGAACAATGGTTGACAAAATTTGCCGTAGCGCGAAATCTACCCTATACAATCATTCGTCCTGCTGCCATTTATGGGCCGGGCGACAGGCGTCTTTTGAAAGTATTTAAAATGGCAATGAAACCTTATTTTTTTCTTCTCGGTCAGGGGAAATGTCTATATCATTTGGTACATGTGGATGATTTGACAAATGCCATGCTTGTTGCTGCCACTCACCCAGTAGCCTTGAATGAGGTTTTTATTATCGGTGACCTTGAACCGGTAACTATCGACGGCATGGCACGGATCGTTGCTAAACATTTCAATCGAAAAATCAAGATTATTCGATTGCCGATTGCTCCTTTTTTTCTGGTAGGTGATATTTGTGAACTGATCTGCAGACCTTTGGGACTTCAGCCGCCTATTTACCGGCGCAGGGTTGCTTTTTATTCAAAAGATCGAGCTTTTGATGTAGGTAAGATGCAAAATATTCTGGGTTTTTTTCCCCGCCATTCAAACAGGGAGGGGCTGCAGGAAACAGCGGACTGGTACATGGAACAGGGATGGCTGAAATCTTAACTATGGATATAACATATTGAAAACGATAACTGTGCTAGGCAATAACTCCGGACGCAATGCCGGAGATAATGCGATCCTCGGCAATCTTCTTGACGATTTTTCCCGTTTCCGGCAGGATATTTGCTTCAGGGTGCCGACCCTGAATGCCTCATTTATCAGGGAGAATTTCGGCCATCATGCTGTGGAACCCATGGGCCAGATGCCTTGGAATCTGGCGGTTAAAAACTTTGGACTTCCCCTGTTCCGTGCCATGACGGATACGGATATGGTACTGATTACCGACAATATCCTTTTTGACCGAAATCTCAATAACCCATTGGTCAACTATCTGCAGTCCATCGCTCTTTTTGCCCCTTTCTGCCGGAAAAAAGGTATACCCATTGTTTTTTACAACGCAAGTATCGGCCCCATTGACAGCCTGCCAGGTAAAAGGGCTCTGCAGAAAGTGATGGATGCCAGCAGGCTTGTTATTGCCCGTGATGAAAATACCAGGGACTTGATTCAGACTTTGCAGATATCCCACCCGGAAGTCGTCATCCATGCCGACTGTGCCTTGAATACCACTCCTATATCGCAAGAGCATCTTGAAAAAATTATTGACCGAGAAAAACTTTTTGTTAATCCAAGGGGAACCATCGGCTTTAATGTTAACTCTTACATTGATAACTGGAGCAAAACAGGAACATTATCCAGGGAAGATTTTGTCGGCCTTATAGCAGGAGCAGCCGATATACTTGTGGATCAGCTTAATGTAGATATTTTATTCGTCGTTACCCAGGTGATGGACGCAAAAATCACCGGGGAATGCGTGCAGCGCATGAGACGCCGGGGCAGAGCTCGCACCGTTAGTAACAAGCAATACTCCTACCTGGAACTGGCCGCACTGCTGGAAAAACTTGAGCTTCATGTTGGACTGCGGACCCATTCCCTTATCTTTTGTGCTGCAGTAAACACACCGATGATTAATATCAATGCCTATCCGAAAAGTGCCGGCTTCATGCATACTATCGGCCAAGGGGACTGGACGATCGATTTTGCAGATCTTTCCCGGGATAGTCTGACTACTCTCATGCTTAGGGCTTGGGAGCGAAGAGAGCAGACCCGCCTGGACATGGCACCCCAAGTTGCCGTGGAGAAGAAAAAAGCTCGTGACAGTGTTAGGCTGGTGTCAGATCTATTGGATGAGGTTTAGGTTGTGCAGGTTCACCATGTTTTACACTTATGTCTGGCTTTTACGTTTGGCCGGGTTTTATCATCTCCGGAATTTTATGTTGCAGTCATCCCAGTTTATTGCTCAACTGCCTGATTTTTTGCGGGTATGATTTTTAGTTCAACATTATTTCTTTTTCTTTTCCTGCCACTGGTACTGCTTGCTTATATGCTGGTGGGCGACCGCGGGAGAAATGCAGTACTTCTGCTGTCCAGTCTTCTTTTCTATGCATGGGGGGAAACGGTCTATGTTCTTCTGATGCTTGCCTCGATCATTATTAATTACGTATTCGGCAGAATGATTGACAGGGAGCAGCAGCGGGGGCACAGGGGAAGGGTTGCACTGATCTGTGCGATAACCGCGAACCTGGGACTGCTTGCATTTTTCAAGTATGCTAATTTCCTTGTAGACAACCTGAATCTGCTGCTGGAGTACTTTCAGTTTGATCCTATCCATGTCGGGGTTGTACATTTGCCCATCGGTATCTCATTTTTTACCTTTCAGGCAATGTCTTATGTTATCGACCTGTATCGACGGGAAGCAACTGTCCAGAAGAATCCGCTCAATATAGCACTCTACATCGCCCTGTTCCCGCAGCTTATAGCTGGCCCTATTGTCCGGTATCATGATATTGCCAGACAGATCACTGTCAGGGTAACAACTGCGGATGATATGGCCTACGGTATTCGACGGTTCATTATCGGTCTTGGAAAAAAAATTCTTATTGCAAATGTTCTGGGTCAGGCAGCTGATTATATTTTTTCACTACCGCCTGATAGAGTCCCTGCCACGCTTGCCTGGTTGGGCGCAATCTCGTACACCCTGCAGATTTACTATGATTTTTCCGGCTATTCTGATATGGCAATAGGACTGGGAAGGATGTTTGGATTTCATTTTCTTGAAAATTTTAATTATCCATATATTTCCAAATCAATACGGGAATTCTGGCGTCGGTGGCATATTTCGTTATCGACCTGGTTCAGGGATTATCTTTATTTTCCCCTTGGCGGCAGCCGCAGATCACCCTTCATGACTTATCGGAACCTGCTGATTGTCTTTTTTCTCTGTGGCCTCTGGCATGGTGCCAGCTGGACATTTGTTGTCTGGGGGCTATATCATGGTTTTTTCCTGGTGCTTGAACGGAGTCGAATCGGGAACAGTCTGTTGCGGGTTGTACCGGCAGTAGTCCAGCACGGTTATACCCTGCTGGTTATAATTATCGGTTGGGTCATTTTTCGTTCGGAATCCATGACTCATGCTGGGGAATATATCCGGGCAATGTTGACTCCAGGTACACCAGAATTGTTTAATTCTCAGATATTTCTCCACGTAAACAACCTTTTTTTCTGTACTCTGCTAGTAGGTATAATCGGCTCCGCTCCTATTTTATACTGGTGCAGGGATCAGGCCAGCCGCTGGGTCGTTTCAGGGCAGCCCGGATTTTCTGTTGCCGGAGTAGCCGTCAGCATAGCGGAGGTCGGTCTGTTAGGCTTTATCCTGCTCTATTCGATTGCTAATATTATCGGTGGGGGCTACAATCCATTTCTTTATTTTCGGTTTTGACATGGCAGCCCGTTCCAGATTGTTTGTCCTTCGATTGACTGCGACAGCAGTTGTCAGTTTCTTTTTCCTGTTCTGCGTAAGAGGCAGTCTTCTTGCGGACTACCGAGAAACATCCTGGCAAAGCCTTGCAGTCCGGGTTTTTCTTATCTTGGGGGCAGCCGTGCTGATTGCAATGCGGCTTGAGTTCCAAGCCGACAAATCCATTGTAAACCATAAAAGTGCAGCTCTAATTATTGTTTTTGGAGCAGTACTTTTTTCTCCATTGATTTCCCAACTGTCTTTCCTGCCGAAAAGTTACGAAAAGGTAAGCGAACGGATTGCACGCTATCAGAAAAATGGTGAATCTACAGTCAGTCTGGTTCGTCGTATTCCGGTAGAATACAAGAAATATTTTGACAAGCGTTTTAATCTGCCGAAAAGTTATGTTCACCTTGAAGCTCTGGTGAAGATATATATCTTTGGAGTTTCTCCGAATTCAAGAGTGGCCCTTGGCCTAGACGGTTTTTTTTTGAAGGGTACGGTGCGCGAAAAGTTGAAAAAGGAATTGTTGAGAAATTTGACAATATTGCGGATTACATGGGGCAAATTCCTTTCAGCGATCAAGAATTGAAAATGTGGAAAAGAACACTGGAGGAGCGCCGGGACTGGTTGAAGGAGCAGGGCTCTGAATATGTTTTTGTTCTTGCTCCGACCAAAGCGTTTATTTATCCGGAATTTCTGCCCAAAAGGCTGCAAAGAAAAAAACAAGGCCAAACCAGATACGTTCAGTTGGCGCAATATTTACGTAAAAGTTCTGATATTTATTTTATTGACCTGCTTCCAGCATTGCTTGAAGAGAAGCGGAATAGAGAGTATCCTCTTCTGTACTATAAAACAGACTTCCACTGGAATTTTTATGGTTCATTTATTGCTTATCGGGAGATTGTCACCAAGCTTGCACTGTTTTTTCCTCAGTATAATTTTGTTCCCCTTGCGTTGGATGATTTTGAGTTGAATATCAACAGGCACTGGGCCCACCATCGTTTCATGGATCTGGTCGGGCTACCGGAAAAACTTCACAAAAATGGTCATTATATCACAATGATACCTCGGGAGGGGACTGCTCTTGCATCTGTCGGAGACGTGCCTTCTGAGGGGATACACGATGTCTACCCAAAGAAGCATGTCATCAAAAATGACAAAGGGGAATCCATGCGGATTCGCCTTCTTCGCAATCCCGAGGCGACTTCAGTGCCTTCCATGTTATTACTTGGAGATTCTTTTTTCGAAAAATGCATTTATTACTTCACTGCCCATGCACGTCGGATATTGAATTACAGAACTATTGTGAATTTTCCTGCAAAGATCTTCAAATATGAAAAACCGACCATCGTCATTCAGGAAATACTCAATATGTTTCTTTTGAGACCGCCACCGCAAAATCCACCGCTTATACGGCAGAGTTACCTGAAGGGCAAATTCAGCGATCCGCTGGCCGAAGTTGTAGCCGGAAATAACAAGAATACTGTTGGGTTGACTTCTTCAGATGGAATGTTGGTCATTCCTTTGCCGCCACGGCTGCAGCAGGATGGAAAAACTATTATCGCCAAGGTGGAGCTCCGGGGGGAAAG
Organism: Fidelibacterota bacterium; assembly: GCA_024277615.1. GTDB lineage: Bacteria > Fidelibacterota > Marinisomatia > SCGC-AAA003-L08 > JACNLC01 > JAADGM01. Next base: position 6,906 of record JAJRUW010000052.1, read on the forward strand.
GGAGGGGAGCATTATTGCTGGTTGCAGGGATGGGCAGGAGGAAACAGGAGAAATATTTCCTCGACAGGTCAGCGTTCCCGGTAGCTCGGTCGTGTTTGCAGAATTGCCTAAAAGTGGATGTGCTGCACTTGTTCTGAATACGACAGAAAATACAGACCTTAACCTGTCGGTCACCGGGCTGGATTTTCATGCCGTGAATGTGTTTTAGAAAAAATGCGGTAACAGCCTAAGCTGGCTGATTGGCCAGCAGAAAAATACAATTCAGCTTGGCGGATGAACAAAATGCTGATCCGTTTAACTGAAGAACATGAACAATATGTCAACTTTGGTTGTAGAGCCATGTCCGAGACAGAAAAAGAAGGTACGAGCATCCAGAAACGACTCGGGAGCTCTGGGGGCAAGCTGAAAAAATATTGCGATACAGTCCTGGGCCGTTCCGGCTTGATGCAATGTATGCTTTATGAGGTGGTTATGCTCTTTGCAGCTCCGGTTCCCGGGCAGTTTGGTGCCGGATTACGGAGTACTCTGTACCCCCTGCTTTTTGGTGATATCGGCCCTGGAGTGTATTTTGGTACAAACATCATTTTCCGCCGTCCGAAACTGATGCGGGTAGGGAAAGGCAGTACCATAGGAAACGGGGTCGTGCTTGATATTAAAATGAATGGACAGAGTATTAATATTGACAGAGGTGTTACTATTGGCGATAAAACGTTGTTGAGCTGTATTGGTGGAGCGATATATATCGGGAAGAAAAGTCGAGTAGGACGGCATTGCCGGCTTGGATCTTTTCAGGGGTTGAATATCGGACAACGATGCAAAATCGGTGATCGAGTCTGTCTGGTTGGGGCTGGACATTCATATGAATCATTGGACATCCCTATTATTGAACAACCTCTGACTTGCAGGGGACCAAGCTGTATCGGCAGTGGCGTGGTGATCGGTGAGGGGGTGACGATTCTTGACGGGGTTCGGCTCGGTAATGGCGTCACGGTTGCACAGGGAAGTTTTGTGAACCGTAATGCGCCTGATGATGTCCGTCTCCGCGGTGTACCCGCTTACATTTATTGATGAACGGCCTGTTATACAAGTTTCTGCGATGGTGTCCGGGAGCTTCTGGTCTTCTACTGCGGCAAAAACTGTATCCGAGGCTTTTTGGTTCCTGCGGAAGCGGTTTGCTCTGTGGGCGGTTTGTGGATGTGGTCCATCCAGAACGGATTACATTGGGGAGTAATGTGATTATCAATGATTATGTCAGGTTGAGCGCTGCGTCTGTTAATGGCCGGGAATCATATATTACACTGGATAATAATGTTTTTATCGGCGTTGGGTGCATTCTGCAAGCCCAAGGGCAAAGTATAACAATTAAAGTGGGTGCAAGTTTGGGTAGTTATTGCTTGGTGACTGCCGAAACCTCATCAGTGACCATCGGGACATCAACTCTACTTGCAGCGTATGGTAGCATTGGTGTCCCTGTAGACCTGGAAGGGATGGTGGAGGTGTCAATGGTGGGAGATCAGGAAAGGCGGCATATTTCGCCTACTGTGATCGGTGACGGCTGTTGGCTTGGAGTTAGGGCAGAAATTTCGGCTGGAGTTTTGATTGAGGATGGGTGCATTGTTGGCGCCCATGCGGATGTCCGTTCAGATTTGCCATCCAATGTTGTGGCCATCGGTCGTCCGGCGACTATTCTTCGGGCTAGACAGACCCGGCCAAATGAATTGGAAACTGCATGAGCTATTGTCTGCTTCGAACTGAAGTCGTTGACCAAGGGCTCTGTTC
>JAJRUW010000053.1 GCA_024277615.1 Fidelibacterota bacterium
CAGGTTTTTTCTCCCCCTGCCAAGGGGGAGATGCCCGCAGGGCAGAGGGGGTCCGGAATCCTCACACCCACAGCCGAGGCTGTGGGTTACTGCTCTCTTTGCCTTTTCCCGCGCTTCAGCGTGGGCTTCGGTGCACTCCAAGATCAACCAGCGTAACCCACGGATCCAACAGCGAGTGCGTGTATTGTTTATCCCGTGATGATAGTCACCAGCAGGACGATATCCACAATATTTAGTATCCCGTCACTGTTGAGATCCCCTATGGCCAGTTCATCTGCCGTAGGAGAGGGCGAATAGAGTATAATATTAATAATGGTTACGATATCAAGCACATCAAGTACCGAATCCAGATTCATATCACCGGGTAGATAATCCGGCAACCATGACAGATGAGAGTAAACATAAGTTTCATCTTCAGGAATTGTAAGCGGTACATCGAGAGCCTCGGAACGCAGACTGTCTGCAAGATGTTCAACTGTAAAATAATCCACACTTCCTTCGGTACGGCCGCCCTCTGCATCGTCAAAGTAGATCAGGGTTCCATCCGCAAAGAGCTGCAGGTTGTCCACAACCAGACCGAAAAAACCATTATCATCCCGCGAACACCAGCCGGCATCAGAAATGAAGGTAATTTTCAGGGTCACCGTTTGACCGGCCCAGGCATCCAGATCAAAGCTGACTTCCTGCCAGTCTGGGCTGTAGCCGCCCCAACCCGGGAAACCGGAACCGAGTCCGTGAAAATCATAAGCCCAGGAATTTGTCACATTGTACGGAATACTTCCATTGATAATATTCCAGGTTTGCCCCTCGTCAGTGGTTATGGATACATTGGCCACATCCCAGCCGTCGAATTCGCCGTAAGGTGACGGGGTCTCGATTGCGTAGCTAAGCCTGAAAAGGAAACTGTTCTCCGATGCACCCAGGGTCTGCGGCGGGAGTTCAAAATCCATCAGCCAGCCGTTGTCGTAACCGGGTATTTCAGGATTGGCGCACCACCATGACTGACCTTCATAGGCGTGCAGGGTATCCCGGTGCCAGTAAAAGCGTTCATCTTTGGCCCGCATATAAAAAATATTTACATCGTTTACGGCAAGAAAATCACTCCCGTCAGTGAGGTCAAAAACAATATTTGTTTCCGGAAATGGAAGAGGCTGGTCATTCCCCCGCAGAGACCAGTTCAGTGCCGGCACAGACCACTGGGGAGCCGACTCATCACCGATACCGAATTGAAGACCCACGGCACCACGGTAATCATGTGAGATATGGAACTCGGTGACCCATTCGGGAGCATAGTCGATGCGGTCCACTGCATAAAAGGCAAAATTATTCGCGAAAAACGGATTTTGCAGGGCTTCATAGGATATCCAGAAATAGCCGTTATCCCCCCAGCCGGAGCCCCAGGAATTGGCGAATTTAACAGCGCCAAGACCATCCGGGGTCACTTTGTCATCATCGTATCCGCAGGCAGCAACCGCATGACCGCCCACATTTTCGCCATAATACGAATTCACGCCATAGACATAATCCCAGCTGGAAATATCATAAAATGAATCGTAAATAGTAAAACCGATCACGATGGAATTCCCGTTGGCAATGACATTTTTAAAGCTGTCGAAATCGTTATACAGATCAATGGCAAAAGTTTCCTGTGTACGGAAGTCCATTGCCGAAAGAAAATCGTTTTCATCGGGATACAGTGTGCATTGGTTTTGATCGTAGGGCATGTCAGCGAGAGTGGCACAACCCATTGAGGAGAATACGAGAAACGCATCTGAGATGTTGGAGCCGGCATCCACTCCGCCGTTGATCTGGTTGTAAATGAAAGCCGGGCTAAACCGGTGGGTATCCTGTGTCAGGTCCCATTGGTGTTCCTGCCACTCCTGATAAGATTTATAATAGTATCCTGCAGACCAGGCCACACAGGAACCCTGTCCGCCCTGACTGAGGATGGGTGGAAAATTCTGCGAAAAATCAACGGCACTTCTGTAATCTCGTTCAAGCTGAACCGCGGGAGAAGATTTGACCCAGCCTGGCATCATCGTTTCCTTGAGACAGCCGAGACCGAAATCGCGTCCATCGGCCCCTGCTGCCGTCATCAAAAAAACAAATAATAAAATTAAGATCTTTCCTGAATTCCTTAGCATATTTCTCCTATCTTTTTCCCGGCGAGACTAAAGTATACCCGTCCGTATTAATTCATCGGCAATTTTACCGGCGCATTCTCCAACCGTCATAATATCCGTTTCCACTACAATGTCAGGTGAGGGCGGGTCTTCATATGGCGAGGTGACACCTGTGAACTCGGTAATTTCTCCCGTTGCGGCTTTTTTATACAGACCTTTAGGGTCCCTGCGTTTACAGACTTCCAGGTCACATTTAATGTAAACCTCGAAAAAGTGACCCTCCGGCATGAGTGTCCTGACATAATCCCGGTCTTTGCGGAAGGGTGAGATAAAAGTGCAGACGACGATATTGCCCTGTTCGAAGAACAGTTTTGCCGTTTCACCAACGCGGCGGATATTTTCGGAACGGTCCCGATCCGAAAATCCCAGATCTCCACAGAGACCATGACGGATGTTGTCGCCGTCCAGCATCATAACCTGGCGATGCTCGGAGAACAATTTCTGAACCAGAGCTCTGGCAACAGTTGACTTGCCTGAACCCGAATATCCGGTAAGCCAGAGAACAGCCCCTTTATGCCCGTTTCGGTCTTCCCACATTTTCCGTGATACGGACTGCTTCTCCAGTGTGACATTAGTTGATTTGCGGGTGACTGCTTTCCCGTCACGCACATCGGCAACCCGTCGTATCGTTCCCCTGATCATTCCTGCAGCCACGGTGGCATTGGTCAAAGGATCTATGAGAATGAAATTCCCGGTGAGATGATTATTGTTGTAAGCATCGAAAAAGATGGATTTGCCCGTGCGTATATGAACCCGGGCTATATCATTCAGGGCCAGGGTTGCGGTTTCCTCCCGATGCAGAGTGTTCACGTCAATACGGTATTTGATACCGGTGACGAAAGCTTTTACCGACTGAGTAGTGTGTTTCAGGATGTAGTCATTGCGCATATTCAGATTTTCTTCGCCCATCCAGCAAAGGGTAGCGTCAAAAACGGTTTCGATGTATGGGAGGTTATTTTTCCTGACGATCATATCCCCGCGGCTTATATCCAATTCATCCTCCAGGGTCAGGGCAACTGCCTGCCCTGCGAAGGCTTCTTTGAGATTCCCGTTAAAAGTGACAATAGCGCTGATCTTTGAAGTTTTGCCTGAGGGTAAAACCGCTATCTCTTCACCCGGCCGGATAGTTCCGGAGGCAATTGTACCCCCATAGCCTCTGAAATTATGATCGGGACGCAGGACGACCTGCACCGGCAGACGGAAATCTACCAGGTTACGATCTCCGGTTACCGGGATGGTCTCCAGCAGATGCAGCAGGGGATGGCCCTTATACCAGCTTAAGTTATCGCTCGAGGTGGTGACATTGTCGCCTTTCAGCGCCGAGACGGGAATAAAATGAATATCGTGTATATTCAGCTTCTGGGAAAATTCAGTGTAATCCCGTACGATTTTGTTGAAAACGGCTTCATCATAATCTACAAGGTCCATTTTGTTGACTGCGACGATGAGATGAGGGATTTGCAGCAGGCTGACCAGAAAACCATGACGTCGGGACTGGGTGAGGACTCCCTGCCGGGCATCGATCAGGATTATCGCCAGTTGGGCCGTGGAGGCGCCGGTAACCATATTGCGTGTGTATTGCTCATGACCGGGAGTATCCGCGATTATGAATTTCCGTCTGTCAGTTTCAAAATACCGGTAGGCCACATCAATGGTAATACCCTGCTCCCGTTCTGAAGACAAGCCGTCGAGAAGCAGGGACAGGTCAACCTCCCGCTGGCCCCGGTTGTGAGAGGTTCTCGAGATGGCGGCATACTGATCCTCAAAGATGCAGTTTGTTTCATAAAGCAGCCGGCCGATGAGTGTGGACTTCCCATCATCTACGCTGCCCGTCGTGGTAAATCTTAACAGAGATTTTTCAGTTTGCCCAGCCCGTATTTCCATTAAAAGTACCCTTCTTTTTTCTTCTGTTCCATGGAGGAATCGCTGGTGAGATCGATAATCCTGTTTTCGCGTTCCGATTTTTTCGCATCACGCACTTCTTTGATAATACCGTCAATATCTTCAGTGTCCGATTCAATTGCCCCTGTGCAGGGAATACAACCCAGGCTTCTAAAGCGGCATTCAACTTCATAAGTATCTTTTTCAGTCAGACCCGATCTCCCTTCCGGGTCCACGGTCTGCAGGTATTCGAATGGAATGATAATCCCGTTGCGTTTAACCACTCTGCGCTTTTTGGCGTAGTAGAGGGGGACCAGGGGGATATTTTCCAGTTTAATATACTGCCAGACGTCAAATTCCGTCCAGTTACTCAGAGGGAAGACCCTCACATTTTCGTCACTCTCAATATGGGAGTTATACAAGTTCCATAACTCCGGGCGCTGACGTTTCGGATCCCACTGCCCGAGAGAATCTCTCACCGAATACACCCGTTCTTTAGCCCGGGATTTTTCTTCATCACGCCTGGCACCGCCGAAAGCGGCGTCAAAACCATGCTTGTTCAGGGCTTCGAGCAAAGCATTGGTTTTAAGGTAGCGGCAGCATTTATCGGGACCCAGTTTGAACGGATGGGCTCCTTTTGCAATCCATTCCTCATTGCGCTCAACGATGAGCCGTGCGCCGATCTCTTTTGTGAATGTATCACGGAAGGTGTACATTTCGGGGAATTTATAGCCCGTATCCACATGCAGCAGGGGGAAGGGGAATTTTCCCGGATAAAAGGCTTTCTGCGCCAGACGTACCATGACGGAGGAATCTTTGCCGACACTGTAGAGCATGACCGGATTTTTGAATTCTGCCACCACCTCCCGAATGATGTGGATAGATTCCATCTCTAGCTGTTTAAGCTGTGACATTGCATAAGAGTTCATTCGGTTTTCCTCTGATCAGCCTTTCGCGTTATTAGTTTCAGGACCGGTAACCGGTATCCTCACCCGGCATCTCCACCCGAACTTGTCTTTTGGGGATTCCACAGTGCTTCGGGTAGTCCGAGGATCAGGTTAACCCAACGGCTCCAGACGAACAGGGCATCCGACAAGCGGTTCAGATAGCTTAAAACTACGGGATCGATTTCCTCCAAACCAGCCAGTGTAACACAACGCCGTTCCGCCCGGCGGCAGACCGTCCGGGCCAGGTGCAGCTGAGCGTTTAATCTACACCCTCCGGGCAGCACAAAGGAAGCAGGTGCCTGAAGCACCGAATTCAGGGCGTCAATTTCCTCTTCAAGCCTGCTGATCTCTCCCTTTGTCACCCTGGGTAATCCCGCAGGTATGTCCCGGGGTAGTGTTGCCAGGTAGGAACCGAGATTGAATAACTCATGCTGGAGTCGTTCCAGACAGTCCGCTAATTTTTCAAGCTCCGGATGCTGCTCCAGCAGAATTTTTACTTCTTCTTTACACAGTCCCAGTAGAGCGTTGAGTTCATCCACACTGCCATAGGCCTCAATCCTGGGATGTTCTTTGGGCAGCAGCTGTCCACCGGCCAAACGGGTTTTGCCGCCGTCACCTGAACGCGTGTAAATCTTATTCAGCCTGATTTTCGGACTATTGAATTGTTTTTCTGACATCTGTTTTACCGGTGACCCCACATCGATTATTGGGTTTGTTGCATATCCGTAGATATCGACAAAATTCAGGTTGCAAACTTACGAAGTATAGCCGTTTTAAATGCGGAGATTTCACACCGGTTTAAGGCAATTATGAGCTCAGCGAGTCCGGGCACAGGCGGGCCTTTAATTATCGATTTTCTTTTCGAGGTATTTAGTCACCTCGGTGATGATATCATTCCCTGCATATTTCAGACTGTTTATGATCAGCCAGGTGTAGGGATCAGCATCATACCAGCGATTGCGTGAAAAGCTGGCGAATTCCAGAATATGCCGGTTGATCAAATCGGGGTCGTGCTTCATGATGATGTTTTTTATACCCACGATGATGGCATCCCGTTCGGATTCTCTTAAAAATTGCATCTTTTCAAAATGAAGACCAAGTTTGGAAGGTGGATCATACCATCTGTTTCTGTCGGATTTTGTGGTTTCTTTTCTCTTAAAGATCATTATTAAACTCCAATCATTACCCGGGCGCAACGCTCTGCTCCGGGCGCTCATCGTGTCAGTTCCTGAAAATCACCTGCTCCTTATTGAACCATCTGCTGGCAAGAAGAATTCCCAATGCTGCCAGGGCCGTGAGAGAAAGATACACCTCTGCCAACAAACCGGCTGTGATGGTCCCTGCAATGACCTCTTTTGTGGCCAGTGATATGTTGACGATAGGGATCATCGCCGTGAGATAATTCAGCTCAATCCCGGGAATCAGTCCTATCAGCGCCGGCAGGATGATGATCACATTCAATGGTCCTACAATACTCTGGGCCTCCTTGAAGGTCCGTGCATAAATTGAAATGGACAGCAGAAAAGCCGCAAAGAATACGGCCACAGGGATCAGCAGAGTTATGATGGTCACCACTATTTTAAAACTGATGATGCTCATGATCACGGTCTGCATCTCTTCAGGAATGTCCACATTTCCCCTGAGCCCGATGATCATCCCCACTATTCCCATAAAAGCCGAGAGCAGGCCAAACAATGTCACGACTCCGAATTTGCCCAGCAGAATTTCCAGCCTTGTAGCCGGTGAAGCGAGAATGGTCTCGAGAGTCCCTCTCTCTTTTTCTCCGGCACCGAGATCGAGGGCCGGATACATGGCACCCAAAAAACAATAAATGATAAAAATATACGGCAGAAAACCGCCGGCCGTCTTGCCCAGCATTTCTTTTGTCGAGGCTATATTGTTATAATCAATATCCAGAGGTTTAAAGTTGTCGCTGTTCAGAGCTAACTGCCGGTAGCGGTCTTCAAGAATCGAATCCGCATAGGCTTCAAGGACGGAGGCCATACGTATTTTTGCAGCTTCCATATCATCGGAAGATCTGAAAAATGCTTCGATCGAAGCCGGTTTCATTTGCTTTAAACTGGCCGCAAAACCGGGGTGAATAACTACGGCACCGGCGATATAATCCTCATCAATAGCATCCCGGATATCTGCTTCCGACACATCCGTGCGGATGATCATGCTTTCCGTCTTCCTGAACCGATCCAGCAATTCCGGGGCATACTCACCGCCGACAACGGCAATCGTCAGGATCTCATCCATTTTCTTTTCCGTAATGCTGGACATCAACTTGGGGAATCCACCTATGAAAATCGGTAGAAAGATGATGGGGAAGATGACCATGAAAAAAATGGTCCGGCGGTCCCGGATCATGTCTTTGAATTCTTTTTTGAATACGATGAAAATCCGACTCATACCGATTCCTCCGTTAAGCGAATAAATTCGTCTTCAAGGGTTAGCGCCTGCTGCTGGTCTTCGAATTGTTGGTAAGTACCGTTGAAATATAATTTTCCTTTATGAATGATTGCAAGGTCATCACACAGTAATCTCAATTCACCCATGCGATGGGTGGAAAAGATGACCGTATTCCCCCGCTCTCTGCACGAACGGATGAGTTGTATGATTGATTTCGAAGTCATCACATCCAGGCCGCTGGTGGGTTCGTCAAAGATGACTATTTCAGGGTCATGTATGATGGTCCGGGCGATGGAAACTTTCTGTTTCATCCCGGTACTGAGTTTTGCAATGCGCCGTGAGGCGAATTCCTCCATGCCCAGCGTATCGAACAGTTCATCTCTCCGCTTACGGTATGCACGGGTGTCCATGCCGTAGAGGTCGGCATAGTATTTCACCATTTCTTCGGCTGTCAGCCGATCGTACAAGCCCGTATTCCCGGATAAAAAACCCAGTTGCTGGCGGATTTTCCGGGGGTTTTGACGGGTGTTGTAGGTCCCCACGATTATATCACCCTTTGTGGGTATCAGCATGGTGGCGATCATCCTTAAGGTAGTGGTTTTACCGGCGCCGTTGGGACCGATGAGACCGAAGATCCTCCCCGGTGTACAGGTAAAGGAGATATCATCAACCGCAGTCAGCGAATCACCCTGAAAATTCTCGCCCATCTCTTTCCGCTGTTTCCGTGAAAGTTTGAAAACTTTTGAGACATTTCTGACATCTATCATTTTTATAAAACCTCTCCGGTTGTTCCGGGTGGAATGATGAACCAGCAGATGAGATAAACCAGGACACCGGTCCCGCCTGCAAAAAAGGCAAATAGAAATATAATTCTGATGAGAACAGGGTCGATATCGAAATATTCGGCAATACCGGAGCAGACTCCGGCAATCCGTTTGTCATCCAGATTCCGAAAAACTCTTTTCATACGCTCTCTCCTTAAATTTCAACAAATCATATTGAGTAAATTACTATTGTTATCGGATTGCAAGACAGGGATTTGAGGAGTACCGGAATTACCGGTATCGAAGAACTCAGCTTTAAAAAGCTACAGCTGTAATTTTATTTAGCCGTGTGTTTTGAAGATAAGCTAAATTACACAGCTAATAGCTGAATGTTCAAATGGAGTATAATTGGCTGACTATTTTTCTCTGAATTATACGGGTACGCCTTTCAGGCTGTTCGGTGTTACTCACCTTATGACGCTGTTGCTTATTACGGCGGGCGGCTGCGCTATTTATTTCGCCAACCGGTTGTACGGTCGCAGGTTCTCTGAACCTTTCCGCTACGGTCTGGCGCTGCTCATTACTCTCAACGAAATCGGCTGGCATTACTGGAACGCCGTTAACGGACTATGGACAATCCGGGGGATGCTGCCCTTTCACCTGTGCGGGACCATGGTCTGGGTGTCGGTGTTTCTGTTGATCAGGCCCAGCTACAGGGTTTTCGAACTGGTTTATTTTTTAGGGATCGGAGGAGCAGTGCAAGCACTGGTCACACCCAACCTAAATGTCTTCGGTTTTCCGCACTATCGCTTCTTCGAAACCTTCATTGCCCACACCGGCATCATTTTCGCCGCCCTGTACGGTATTTTCGTGATGGGCTACAAACCTGCATTATGGGGTGGTCTGCGGGTTTTCATCCTCGGGAATATCTACCTGGTAATCGTCTATGGGATCAATCTGCTGCTGGGCAGCAATTATATGTATATCATGCATAAACCTGAGGTCTTCAGCGTGTTGAACTATTTTGGTCCCTGGCCATATTATATTCTGGGGATTGAACTCCTGGCAATCATCAATATACTGTTGCTCTATCTGCCCTGGACTCTAAAATACATGCTGAAAAAACGGGGAATAGTACTCCGTGATAGGCTGACTGCCGTCGGGGATTAGTGAACGACGGTTTTCAGTAAAACCAAATGAGAGCACAAATTTGCAGTTTGTAAAACCCGCAAACTTCCGTGTTCATCTGATATTCAATACATAATCTGAAAGAGATAAAATTTATAAATGAAACGTTTTCCCGAATTACGTAAACTTTCCGAGGACCATCATTACGCCCTCGTTCTGGCGCGCCGCACACGGGCTGCCGGTGACGATGCGTCGGCATCAAAAATGTGGCAGGAAGTAGAAGAAAAATTCCGGCTTGAGCTGAATCCGCATTTTATTATCGAAGAAAAGTTTCTGGCGCCGCACATTGAGGCACTCGGCGAACCGGAACTGATGAAACGATTTCGAAGCGATCATAAGAAACTTAGAGCTTTTGTCGGCGACAGCGCGGATCGATCATCAGCGGCGTTGAAAGCATTCGGTGAGGTTCTTGAGGCACATGTCCGTTTTGAAGAACGGGAATTCTTTGAAGTTGCACAAAACCGTTTGCCGATTGCAATCTTAAAAGCCGTAGAGCAAGCTGCGGCCGGATGAGACTTCAGGCAGAAATGAATCGGCAGATACCGGCAACACTAGGGCGGAGCAAATTAATAAAGGTTCTACTCTTACAAACGGTATTTACAATAATTTCTTCATCTACCTGCCGTTCAGTTCCATCTTGCGCAGGCGGATACTTTTAGGTGTCACCTCCACCAATTCCTGTTCGGCAATGAATTCAATGGACTGATCGAGGGAGTGTTTGCGGGGTGGTCTCAGCGTCACCGTAAAATCGGATGTTGAAGCGCGCATATTGGTGAGTTTTTTCTCACGTGTGATGTTCACGTAAAGGTCCCCGGGGCGGTTACGCTCTCCGATGATCATCCCCTTATAAACCTGAGTCCCAACTTCCACAAACAGCTCACCGCGGTCCACCATGGCCAGGCTGGCATAGGTAGTTACTTTCCCCGGCCGATCCGCCACCAAGGTTCCGCTGTTGCGCTGAGGAATCGGCCCAAACCAGGGTGCGTATCCGGCAAAGATCTTGTTCATGATACCGGCACCTTTGGTATCGGTCAGGAACTGACTACGAAAACCGATGAGTCCTCTTGAGGGAATCGAGAATTCCATGATAGCCCGGCCGTGCCCGGGGTTGACCATTTTAGTCATGCGCCCTTTGCGGATGGATAGTTTTTCCGTAATGACTCCCACATTGTCTTCGGGAATATCGAGAAAAACCTGCTCCATCGGTTCCATGATCCGACCATCAACCTGTTTTGTAATTACCTGTGGTCTGGAGACCATGAATTCGTAACCTTCACGGCGCATGGTTTCAATGAGCACTGCCATCTGCAATTCGCCACGGCCCAGCACTTCAAAGGCATCTGCTCTTTCCAGGGCTTTCACCTGCAAAGAGACATTGGACAGGACTTCACGCTCCAATCGTTCTTTGAGATGTCGGGAAGTTAGATATTTACCCTCCTTGCCGGCGAAAGGACCGTTGTTGACATAAAAGATCATCGACACGGTGGGTTCATCAACGTGGATGCGGGGCAGGGGTTCGGGTTCATCGTTTGATGAAATAGTATCGCCGATTTTGACATTGTCCACACCCGCAATGGCAATGATGTCTCCGGCTTCAAGCTTTTGCACGGAAGTCCTGACCAAACCCTGGAAAGTATAACAGGCGGTAAATTTCAGGCCTTTCCGGATTTCTGAATTTCCGCAGAGGCTGTACTGCCGGTTCATCTCAAGGGAGCCGTTACTGAGCCGGCCTACGGCAATTTGTCCTACATAGGGGTCGTATGACAGATTGGTTATCAGAAACTGTGGAATGTGATCATCTTCAACATCGGGACCGGGGATGTAGGACAAGATTGTATCGAAAAGAGGTTGCAAATCCTGAGAATCATCATTCAGAACCCGGTGGGCGATTCCCGCTTTGGCGTTTGTGTACAGGATGGGGAAATCAATCTGCTGATCGTTTGCATCCAGGTCGATGAAAAGATCATACACTTCACTTATGACTTCTTCGATTCTGGCATCGTGGCGGTCAATCTTATTGATTACGAGGATCATGGGTAATGCTTTTGCGAGAGCTTTCTGCACCACAAAGCGGGTCTGGGGGAGGGGACCCTCACTGGAATCAACGAGCAGCAGCACGCCATCCACCAGATTTAGACTGCGTTCAACTTCGCCTCCGAAATCTGCATGTCCCGGTGTATCGATGATGTTTATTTTAACATCTTTATAGATTACAGCTGTATTCTTGGCTGTAATGGTGATGCCGCGTTCACGCTCGAGGTCCATGGAATCCATGACCCGGTCCTGGACTTCCTGGTTTTTGCGGAAAGTTCCGCTCTGGCGAAGCATGCCGTCCAGCAGGGTGGTTTTGCCATGATCCACATGGGCGATGATTGCGATATTCCGAAAATTGTTTTTTCTCATAATCTGTCAGTTTAATGGGGTTGACCGGTTAATTCCGCCGCTGTCACTTTTCAGAAACCGGGAGGATTTCGTGGTGCGAAATATACGGCAACGGGTTTAACTGAAATACCAGACTATTTTGCATAAAAAGGAGATCGGATGAACCCGGCAGGCAAATCAGCAGCCGTAGAAAAGCTCTCCCAAAATATGGCCTGCATATCCGGTCAGGACCTGATCGAAAAGATAGGAAAGTTCGGTTCTTTCCCGATTGATTTCGATGCAGCAGGCGCCGTTCAATTTTGCTTCTGCAGGGAGATCTGCGGCGGGCCGGACACTGCCGGATGTACCGATGCTGATGAACAGATCACAATTTCGGACCGCCGAAAGAGCCCTGTTTATAATTTTCAAATCAAGGCTGTCGCCAAACCAGATGATATCAGGGCGCAAAGGTCTGCCACACTCACAGAGATTGCCCAAATAGGTGTTTTCATGATCGTCTGTGCGGATTCTGTAGTGATCACAGCGCACCCGCCAGAGGCTGCCGTGTAATTCAACCACCGCATCAGAACCCGCCCGCTGATGAAGACCATCGATATTTTGAGTTATGACGGTGATATTTTTGTATTTTTTCTCAAGTTCGGCGAGCAGCAGATGCCCGGAGTTCGGTCTGCATTTTCTCAAGGCCTCTCGGCGTCTGCGGTGAAAATCCAGTACTTTTTTTGAATCCCGCTCAAATGCCGCCTGACAGGCATAATCCTGCCAGTTATATTGATGCCAGATCCCACCGGATCCTCTATAGGTGGGAACACCGCTTTCGGCAGACATACCCGCCCCTGTGAAAAACAGAATAGCTCTATAATCGGACGGTTTGAGTGGAAGCACTCATATATTCAGCTGTTGGTACGCTGATTTTCATGTGTAAAAACTTTCAGCCAGCTGTAAATTTCATCACGACTTTTTCGATATACCTTTAGAATATCTGCTTCAGTACCCTGTGCTTCGAAGGGGTCTGGAAATCCTTGATGCAGAACCATGCCGGCATTCCCGGTGAAATTGGGACAGGTTTCATGTGCATGATCACAGAGTGTGACCACAAAGTCATGATATTCGTTTAAAAAAATATCCAGGTTTTTAGGCAACTGTGTGGAGATATCGATTCCAATCTCTGACATGACGCTGATGGCGTGAGGGTTCACGACCCTGCCCGGCTCGACACCTGCGCTCCGAGCCCGCCAGTTCAGTCTTCGGGCAATCCCCTCCGCCATCTGAGAACGACAGGTATTGCCGGTGCAGATGAATAAGATACTTTTAGCCTGCAGGCTGTCCGGGTTTGAATTCATGAATGATGGCCGTGACTGCAGAAGCGATTTTTTGAGATTGCAGCCAAATCAATTACCAGACAAGAGGTAGTATGCCGGTCCGGCAGCGTAGTAAATCGTTTCTGGAGATATCCTCCGAAAAACTGACCGGTAAAATAGGCTCCGATGAGTACCGGGAAAGTCGATAAATGCCAGCCAAGCCGCCCGAAGATGCGCAGGGCAATTACGAAAGGCACGGGCAGATGCACGGCGAGAATCCATTGGGTTGAAAATTTCCGCACATTTTCACGCCAATATCCAAAAGGAATATTGAGAAGGTATACTGCAACGGCGATATACCAGAGTTTCATCGACATTTTTGTCCTCCAACTGTCGGGTGCTTGAAAAAGATCTGATCAAATTTAAATTCAAATCAGGGGTTCAAAAATAGGGCAAACCTTTTTATGAATAAAAACCATTCATTACATTTAATTTTAACAATTCGACAATCAGGTAAATATTACAATTGATCATAACCTTTAACATTATCATTTTGCTTCTGGTGGTGACGGCGACCATCATCATGTTCGCCCTCGAATATGTCCCGATGGAGGTTACGGCTCTCACAGCCATGGGTGCGCTGCTGTTGTTCGGTGTCATCTCGCCTGACGAGGCCATCAGCGGATTCAGCAATAAAGCGGTTATTATAATTGCTTCCATGTTCATTTTGAGCCGGGCACTCTCCAAGACCGGTTTTCTGGAAGTTTTTGCAGATCGGGTCTATAAATTGTTCGGCGGCCGGAAATGGACGACGGTCTTTTCATTTTTGTCCATCGTTTCGGTTGTATCGGGTTTCATAAACAATACGGCTGCAGTGGCAATTTTCATTCCTGTGGCGATACAACTCTGCCAGAAATTTCGCATAAGTCCCACCAAACTGCTGCTTCCGTTGTCTTATGCGGCTATTTTCGGGGGAACTCTCACGCTGATAGGAACCTCCACAAACCTGGTAGTCAGTGCGGTCATGGAAGATAACGGGATCAGTCCCTTCAAGATGTTCGAGTTCTCAAAACTGGGTCTCATATTTCTGGTTGTCGGTTTGCTCTATAACATGATCATCGTCCGCTGGTTTATGCCTTCCCGTTCAATTTTATCTTCTCTGGCCCGGAAATACCGCCTGGGACGATTTTTAACCGAATTTCAGATAGGCTCGGATTCATCGCTGGTGGGCAAATCATTTTCCGAGCTGGAGCTCTCTAAAAAATATGATATCCAGTTATACATGATCATCCGTGATGGGGTTCGCTCCCGCTTCAATCTTAAAAACATGGCACTGAAAGCCGGAGATGTATTTTTGATCCAGATCAACGCAAACACGATCATGCGCTTTAAAGAAGAGTTGAATGTGCTGCTGCTGTCTGATGTCAAAATGACGCAGCAGGAATTAACCGGGCAGAATCACGTCATCGTTGAGGCGGTTGTTTCGCACGGGTCAGGTCTAATCGGGAAAACGCTGCAGGAGTTTGATTTCAGACAGCGCTTTAACAGTTTCGTACTGGCCATTCGGCGGCACCGGGTTGATCTCATGGAAAAGATTGCCCATATTCGATTGAAATTCTCCGACACACTACTGGTCATGGTGCCGAAAGGAAGACTTGAATCCCTCAAAGCCACAAAAGACCTCATAGTTTTGGAGGAGCTCGACATCCACTTGCGCTATGAACGTTACTGGTGGTTGTCGATTCTGGTCATCCCGTTGATCATGATCCTGGCGGCAATGGACATCATACCGCTGATAAAAGGGGTCGTTCTGGGTGTGGTTTTGCTCTTGATCCTTAGAACTATCTCCATACAGGATGCCTACGAATCCATCAATTGGCCTGTTATTTTCCTGATTGCGGCTCTCGTGCCGGTTGGCACTGCAATTCAGACGACCCATACCGATATGATCATCGGAAAAGCCATCATATATCTCGGTGAACTGATCACGAAAGCCGAAACACCTAATTATCGGGTGTATGTGTCAATCATTTATTTTGCCGCCTTCTTTCTGTCGGCTTTCATTTCGAATACGGCAATCGCAATCGTTATGACTCCCGTTGGAATTGCGCTGGCGAATGCCCTCGGGATCGATGCCAGGCCCTTTCTCGTGGCCATTGCCTTCGGAGCTTCAACAAGCTTCATGACACCTATGGGATATCAGACCAACCTGATGGTATATGGTCCCGGTCAGTATAAATTCTGGGACTATGTAAAAGTCGGCTTCCCTTTGACCTTGATATTTTGGGGGATGGCAACTTATTTCATTCCAAAGTTCTGGTCTTTTTAAATAGAAGTTAAAATAATTTATTTCTGCTTATTTTATCGGTGTTGAAGTATATATATAAATCCTGATATTTTTACCAGCGAATATTAGACCTAATTATTTGTTTTATGAAATTGAGGTATAAAATGACCGTCAAAAAAGAACTCAGGATTGATAAAATAAATCGAGCCGCAAAGTCCCTGAGGGTACTTGCGCATCCTGTCCGTCTGAAAATCATGGAATACCTGGAAAGTGGTGAGAAAAATGTTGGTATGATTCAAAAGCATATCGGGCTTCTACAGGCAGTGACAAGTCAACATTTGAAAATCATGTCATCCAATAGATTGCTGAAAAAAAGACGTGAAGGGAATTTTATCTATTATAGAGTCAATGATGAAATTTTGAACGGAATAATGAATTGCATCAGGGATTGTAAAGTCTGAACCGTTATCGCAGGACAATCATCGCAACCCTTGCCGGGGCTGTTCTCGGATTGGTCTATTACAGGGTGATCGGGTGTCGGAATGGCCAGTGTCTGTTAACCGGGACATGGTGGAAATCTGCGGCATATTTTGCATTAGTCGGCTTTATAGCTTTTTTCCCTCTAAAAAAGAAACATTAAAGTTGTAACCTTTTTTCGATTTTAACCACAAAATAAATAACTTCACATTTGTTCGAATCAGGGGACCTTTGACCCGGAAAAGATTGCTTAACACGTCTCCGATAACGGATAAAATGGAAGCAAAAAAGAGTTTCTAAAGTACCAGAAAAATCAAATTTGTTATACGGTTGATCTTAAAATAATCAATTAAATCAACAATTAATTAAAGTATTAAACATGCCAGTCTTTGAATACAAATGTCAATCCTGCGGAAAAATATTCAGTGCGTTCGTTCCGTCACATTCAACTCCGGACAGTACTGTAAAATGCAGTGCCTGCAGCCGGCAGCAGGCTGAACGCATTCTATCTCTGAAAGCATCCGTTGCAACGGGTAGCGTATCAAAAGGTTGTTCGGCACCGGCCGGCAGCGGTTTCAGCTGAGGCTGATCAGGTGTTATCCGTGCGATAACGACTGAATATTACCCGTTAATCCGGTATAATTGTAGTTAATAAATATTAAACGAGGGGAACCTCCGGTATTGAGTTATAAAATCTGGCGCCTGACGCACCGATATTCGTTCAGCAGTTGGAAATGGCTGATGACGGTCACCAGCGTCATTCTCATCATCATCGCCCTTACCGGCATTATGCTGATCCACGAGCATGATACGACTCTGTTTTCACGTATCAGGGTGCCGACAGCAATTCTGCCAGATTCTTACCAGATCAGACTGGATAATATCCGCAAAGCGCAGGGTGTTACAAGTGAATTCAGTTCGGACCGCAATTCAGTTCCTCTGTATTGGTTGATCTATGACCTGCATTCAGGAGAATTTTTTGGGAGCTGGGCCTGGATTTATTATGATTTGCTTTCGGTAGCACTGATCGTGTACGCAGTGACCGGGATTTATATGTTTTTTAAATTAATGAACAATTCGAAGCATAAAAAACCGTAACATAAAGGGAATCAATATGAAAATAAAATATTTACTTCTGATTGCGCTATTTGCCTTATTCGCAGGCTGCAGTAAATCGAATAATGCGGATATCTACGGAGAAGGCATAACAATCGAAAAGCCCACTTCGCTCGAGGCGATTCTATCAGACCCCGCCGCCCACATCGGAAAGGAATTTCGGGTCGAGGGAACAATTGTGGATGTCTGCCAGAAAAAGGGCTGCTGGATGGACTTACAGGATGGCGATTCGACGATTACCGTCCGTTTCAAAGATTATGCCTTTTTCATGCCGAAGGACGGTACGGGACTAAAAGCCACCGTGCAGGGCATCTTTACCGTTGAGACCTACGAAGATGAGCAGGCGGACGGTACGGTTCTGGAAAAAAAATATAATAACTTCATTGCCAGTGGTGTAATACTGGAAAAGCCAGAGGGCTGATCCCGCCCCGGAGAAATCTTCAGGTAACTCTGTTTCGGGAGTACCTTCGGAAAGGCTGACCGCTGAAATCTAATTACGCCTCGGGTCTGCTGGCCGGTTTCCTGAATCGTACATATCTTTTTCAGTCAAGTTATTCCCAATTATTTGAAGAACATACGGGTGATATGGCTTTCCCGCCATTTCGCCCGTGTGTCCATAATTGGGCAGAGAGAAATCTGTGTAAATACTAAAATGCAGTCATGAAT
Organism: Fidelibacterota bacterium; assembly: GCA_024277615.1. Lineage (GTDB taxonomy): Bacteria > Fidelibacterota > Marinisomatia > SCGC-AAA003-L08 > JACNLC01 > JAADGM01. The sequence goes on from JAJRUW010000053.1 coordinate 17,605, forward strand.
TTATCAGGTTTGCTCACATCGAAATGAGAGCAAAAGCCAGCTGATTTCAAGTAAACTCGCATTCTCACCGGAAAAAATATTCATTCTTGAGTATAATTCTCTGTAAAACTTCTTTATTTTTTACTATTTTACGCTTTGTAAGTATCGAGAGAAGTTCTTACTTTTAATAGTATATAATAAGGCTAATTTAAATTTTAATATAATCGTAAAACTCACAGTATAGGAGATACCTGTTATGACAATGTCAAGAAAACATATCCTCTCAATCATTTTGGGAATTGTTTTTACCTTTGGGACAATCTTTTCCCAGGATGGTCCCCCGGAAGAGGTTTTTGCGTTTAACATCTCTACACTTCAGGCATTTTATTTCATACAGACAGCAACGACTAACGGTGTTGTCCTGACAAGTGAAGATTGGGTTGCAGCCTATAATCACGAAGGGACGGTATGTGTTGGATCCACTCAGTGGCAGGGTGAATTCACTTCACTAGGTCTCATGGGTGATGATGGTTCGCCGTTTACAACCGGATATATGCAGACGGATGAAATCCCGACCTTCAAGATTTATGATGCCTCTGCAGGGTTATATCTTGATGCTGTAGCATCGCAGGATGTTCCCTGGGAAAATCTGGGGACTCCGTTCATTGACAGCTTGTCTGCAACTTTTGATCTCCCGGGCTGCATGGATATGGATGCCTGTAACTTTAATCCGGATGTTACGGAGGACGACGGCTCGTGCCTGTTCCTGGATTGTGCCGGAGAATGTGGCGGAGCGGCTGTTGAAGACATGTGCGGTACCTGTGATGCGGACCCCGGCAATGACTGTGTTCAGGACTGTCTGGGAGAATGGGGCGGAAGCGCCGTGGTGGATGACTGTGGTGTCTGCGAAGGTAATAATCTGGATATGGACTGTGCCGGTGTTTGTTTCGGGGATGCAGTAGAAGATATGTGCGGCACCTGCGACAACGATCCTGCCAACGACTGCGTACAGGACTGTCTGGGAGAATGGGGCGGAGCGGCTGTTGAGGATATGTGCGGTACCTGTGATGCGGACCCCGCTAATGACTGCGTTCAGGACTGTCTGGGCGAATGGGGCGGAAGCGCCGTGGTGGATGACTGTGGTGTCTGCGAAGGTAATAATCTGGATATGGACTGTGCCGGTGTTTGTTTCGGGGATGCAGTAGAAGATATGTGCGGCACCTGCGACAACGATCCTGCTAACG
>JAJRUW010000054.1 GCA_024277615.1 Fidelibacterota bacterium
ATCAATTGGTTAAAAGTCTTTTTGATATTGTTCATTAGCGTATCCTCTTGATAATTAAATGTATGACTACCATATTTTACGAGGTATTATGCTAATGCACATCCTTTTTGCCCTAACTTCCTAATTCACACAACGGGTTACATAAATAAGTTTACGCTATCCAATTGATTTTTTACATATCTCTGGCTTATGACCTGCCACGAATATGCTCCCTGAGAGATTGACGTTTACCATTTTCTTCTCTTTTACGCTGCGGTTATTTTTTACTGCTCAAAATCAGCCTGAATAGAGCGCATTATCATAAAATGGTAAGCCATTTTCTTTGTAATATGAGTTTGCTCTGGCAGGGCCCGGAATATGCTTCTACCCGAACCAAATCAATGGCGGACAGGGTTGCTTCCGGCGTTGTCCGGCACTTTGCAAGGGCATTAAATTTATCGTTTAATTATGACGGAAAAATCGACCATAGGCTGGGCCGGGCTCACCAAACTTATTCAGAAGGCGCACAGGATTGTCCTCACGACTCACATCCATCCGGACGGTGACGGCCTGGGCTGTGAAGTGGCAGTGTATCACCATTTGCAGACTATCGGTAAAGAATGCCGCATAATCAATATTTCGCCGGTGCCCCATCAGTACGATTTCCTCAATGAAGGCGGCATTATCGAGTATTACACGGAGAAGGACCGCACCTGGGTGGCGGAGGCCGATCTGGGTCTGGTCTTTGATGTGGGAGATGCGGCGCGCATAGGGAGCTTTTCCGCCGACCTGTTGCGCAATGCGGTGACAGTCTCAATTGACCACCATCCCGTCAGGCCGGGACAGGACTTTACTTATCTGATCAATGATCTGGAGGCGCCGGCGGCGGGCACCATGCTCTGGGAGTATCTCCGGCAGGTGAACAACAACCCCCATCTCCCAAAGCGGATTGCCGATGCACTTTATACCGCCCTCGTTACCGATACGGGTTCATTCCGCTACAGCAATACTACTGAAAGAGCACATACTATGGCCATCGATCTGATTCGGTCGGGAACGGTGCCCCATCTGATCCACCGGCATATCTACGAAAACCGGCGGATTCAGGAAGTCCGGCTGCTGGGGGAGGTCATCCGCCGGCTCGAATTTGCCTGTGACGGGCGCATCGCCCATTTCCGGATAACGGCTGAAACACTGACAAACTGCGCAGCGGTACCGGGTGATGTGGATGGTTTTACCGATTATGCCCGCTCCATCGAAGGTGTTGAAGTCTCTTTCATGCTGTTGGTAGTAAGTCCCGTCGTGACACGCCTGAATTTCAGGTCCATGGGGAACATTACCGTGAATGATGTGGCCGGGCATTACGGCGGAGGCGGTCATAAATTCGCTGCCGGCGCCACCATCGCTCATAAATCTCTGGATGAGATCGAAAAGGAGGTGATTGATCTGCTGGCACAAAAAATAAACGGCTCCGACATTAAAGAGGATACTTCCCGTTGAAGATATCTGTTGTGAAAGATGCCGGTTATTGCTTTGGCGTGCGTGATGCTGTGAATAAAGCTTACGAGGCTACCAGACAGTACGGCGATGTGTACATGCTGGGGGATATTGTCCATAATGAAAGAGTTGTGTCAGACCTGGCTTCTGCCGGAGCCCGTGTGGTTGACAGCCTGAGTGCTATCCCCAAGGGCAGTGCCGTTTTGCTAAGAGCACACGGAACTGTGAAGGAAGTCTGGGCAAATGCCAGGCGGCAGGGCATGAATATCATCGATGCTACCTGCCCGCTGGTGCATGAGATCCACCGGGAAGTTCAGAAACTGGCGCAGGACGGCAGGCAGATCATCGTCATAGGCGATCACAATCATGACGAGGTCATCGCCATTGCCGACCAAGTGCCGGGGACCATCGTGCTGGCAACGCCTGCAGAAGCTGAAGCCGTGAAAAAACTGAAGAAAGCCGGCGTGGTCAGTCAGTCCACCCAGACTATCGAGAATGTGCAGGCCATCATTTCAATTCTCACCACCAAAATATTTGATCTGCATTTTGTGAATACTATCTGCTATCCGACTGCACGGAATCAGACCCAACTGAAAGCGCTGGCGGCCAAAACGGACATCATGATCGTCATCGGTTCCTTCACCAGCGCCAATTCTAAACGGCTGACAACTCTGGCCAAACAGGTCAATCCCCGCTCCTACCAGGTAGCCGACCCCGAAGCCGTGGACCCGGTCTGGTTCGAAGGGGTGGAGACGGTGGGAATTTCAGCCGGTGCTTCCACACCGGATTATTTAATCGAAGATGTTAAACGAAAGATCGAAAGGATCGCGGAAAAAAAATGAAAAAGGAGACTTTTGATGTAAAAATTGGTCTGGCAGAGATGCTCAAGGGCGGTGTTATCATGGATGTCACTAATGCCGATCAGGCCAAAATAGCCGAAGAAGCGGGTGCCGTTGCGGTGATGGCTCTGGAGCGGATCCCGGCACAAATCCGCAAAGACGGCGGTATAGCCCGGATGAGTAACCCCAATATGATAAAGGAGATCCAGGAAACGGTGTCAATTCCGGTCATGGCCAAATGCCGCATCGGACATTTTGCCGAGGCCCAGATCCTCGAAGCCCTGGAAGTCGATTTTATCGATGAGAGCGAAGTCCTGACTCCGGCAGACGAGGCCAATCACATCTGGAAACATGATTTCAAGGTACCTTTTGTATGCGGCTGCAGGGACCTCGGAGAAGCCCTGCGCCGGATTGGTGAGGGTGCGGCCATGATCCGTACAAAAGGCGAAGCGGGCAGCGGTAATATTGTCGAGGCTGTCCGGCACATGCGGCGGGTACAATCCGGAATCAAAGAACTGACACTACTGGATAAATCAGAATTAATGGCCCGGGCTAAAGCTCTTGGGGCCCCCTTCCAGCTGGTTCGCCAGGTAGCAGAAAGCGGCCGGCTGCCCGTCCCGAATTTTGCCGCCGGAGGCATTGCAACTCCCGCTGATGCCTCACTAATGATGCAGCTGGGTGCCGAAACGGTTTTTGTGGGATCCGGTATTTTTATGAGCGAGGACCCTCAGGCCAGAGCCGCTGCCATTGTGCAGGCCGTAACCTATTATGATGACCCCAAAAAGCTGGCGGAGATTTCAGCCGGACTTAAAGACGCCATGAAAGGTATCGATATGGCGGAAATTCCCGAAGGTCAGCGCTTGCAGGAGCGTGGCTGGTAGTGCCGGTGGGAGTTCTGGCTCTGCAGGGTGATTTCGAAAAACACCGGCAGATGCTGCAGCGGCTTGATATGGAATCCATCCCTGTAAGATACCCTGATAACCTGAAGGATTGCAGCGGCTTGATCATCCCCGGCGGTGAATCCACCACCCTGACAAAGCAGATCAACTATGCAAATCTCAGAGCGCCCCTGCTGGAATTTGCCGACGATAAACCGGTTTTCGGAACCTGTGCGGGACTGATCATGCTGGCTGAAACGGTAGATGACGACCGGGTAGCACCGCTGGGTCTGCTGGACATGACCGTCTCACGGAACGGCTGGGGACGGCAGGTCCACTCCTCAACAGAGGAGTTAAAACTGAGTTTTTCAGCCGGGACACCTTTTCAGGCAGTTTTCATACGGGCACCGGTGGTTACGGGCACAGGTCCTTCCGTGACGATACTCGCAAGTTACGGCGATCAGCCCGTACTCATCACGGATGGCAGGCATCTGGCCTGCACCTTTCATCCGGAATTAGGCGAGGACTGCCGGGTTCATGAATATTTCAAGAGATTAATGGATGTTTGATTATAAATTATTAAGTCAGATCGAGGGTCCTGACGACCTGAAAAAGCTGACTGTCGCCGAACTGGCTGAGTTGTCCGATGAACTGACGCACATGATCAGGACTACCGTTGAAGATGTGGGCGGACATTATGCCACACCGCTGGGTGTGGTTGACCTCACCATTGCACTGCATTATATTTACAATTCACCCACAGATAAACTGGTTTGGGATGTGGGGCATCAGGCTTATGCCCATAAAATCCTCACCGGGCGTCGGGACAGGTTCAATACTCTGCGGCAGAAAGGTGGTATAAGCGGATACCTGCGTCGAACGGAAAGTCCGCACGATGTCATCGGAGCCGGGCATGCCAGCACGGCTATTTCTTCCGCGCTGGGAATCGCCCATGCAAGGGATATGAATGGTACCGATGAGAAAGTGATTGCCATTGTGGGTGACGGGGCCATGACCGGCGGTCTTTCGTGGGAAGGCATTAACAATCTGGGATATCACAGAACACAGTTGGTGATCGTCCTGAACGACAACAGCATGTCCATTTCCCCAAGCGTCGGTGCGCTTTCGAAATACCTCACAAAAATCACCACTCACCCGACCTACAATAAAATGCGGGATGACATCTGGCATGTCACCGGGCGAATCCCGGGAAGACTCTCACAATTCACCCGCCGGATACTAAGAAAAACGGAAGAAGGCATTAAAGGTATTCTCACACCCGGTGTACTTTTTGAAGAACTTGGGTTACGCTATATCGGGCCGGTTGACGGGCATTCTATGGAAGATCTCGTACGGACCTTCAAAGCCGTCAGATCGATGCCGAATCCCACTCTGGTACATGTTTATACCCATAAAGGGAAGGGCTCTGAGCTGGCCGAGGCTGAGCCGTCCAAATATTACAGTCTGCCGGGTAAAAGTGTTTCCAAAAAGCAGAAACCGGCACCGGATTATTCGAAAGTATTTGGCAGCGTTGCGGCACAGTTGGCAGAATCGAACGAAAAGATCATCTGCATCACTGCTGCCATGGGAATTGGCACCGGCATGTCGGAATTCTCCGAAAAATTCCCCGGGAGGTATAAAGATGTGGGCATCGCAGAAGAACATGCCGTCACCTATGCATCGGGTCTGGCGACGGACGGTTTCAGACCCATCGTGGCGCTCTATTCCACTTTTATGCAGCGGGCCTGGGACAATATTTTTCATGATGTATTACTGCAGAATTTACCGGTGACTTTCTGTCTGGACCGCAGCGGTGTGGTGGGCTCCGACGGCCCCACGCATCATGGTATTTTTGATATTGCCCTTTTAAGACAGTTACCGGGTATGATCGTTACGGCGCCCGGAAACGGAGATGAATTACGGGATCTGGCAGCCACCGCTTTGTATCAGAATCAGGCTTTTTCAATCCGCTATCCCAAGGCGACCAGTGAAAAATTTACACCCGGCAGGGAGCCCGAAATTCTTCCCATTGGCGGCTGGGAGACTCTGCACAGCGGTGAAGAAATAGCGTTGCTGGCTACCGGGAGTATGGTTGAGATCGCCTTGTCCGCCATGGATGAAATTAAGAAAACACTGGGCTTTGCTCCTACGCTGATCAACGCCCGTTTTATCAAGCCTATGGACGAAGAACTCCTCACGAGCCTGGCCCAAAACCACCGGTACCTGCTCACACTCGAAGAGGGGATTCTTGCAGGCGGTTTCGGCAGCGGGGTTCTGGAATTCATCAGCGATCGGCAGATCAGAGTGAAAGTTGACCGCCTGGGGATCGGCGATCGTTATATCGAACATGCCACCCGCCGCGAACAATTAAATGAACTGGGTTTCACAACGCAGGGAATCCTGCAAAAAATTCAATCGCTACGAGGTAAAAAGGATGGATGACAAATACAGGTCAGCGGAAAATAAATGGAAGGAAGCCGTCAAAACAGCCAGGCAAAGGTCCTACAGTTTTGATACGGCATCCGGTGAAAAAGTAAAGCTCCTCTACACTCCGGACATACCCTCAGCGGATTACTCTGATAAGCTGGGATTCCCCGGTCAATATCCCTACACGAGAGGGGTCCATCCCAATATGTATCGCGGCAGACTGTGGACTATGCGGCAGTTCGCCGGGTTCGGTAGTCCTGAAGATACCAATGAGCGTTTCAAATATCTCATGAAACAGGGTCAAACGGGTTTGTCTGTGGCCTACGATATGCCGACTCTCATGGGTTATGATTCGGATCACCCCTTTGCACAGGGAGAAGTCGGGAAATGCGGTGTGGCGGTAAGTTCTCTGGCGGATATGGAAACTTTATTTGACGGCATAAACCTTGGAAGTGTCAGTGTCTCTCAGACCATCAACGGTCCGGCAGTTATTTTGCTGGCTTTTTATATTGCCGTGGCTGAAAAGCAGGGAGTGAACGTGGCCGAGTTGCGCGGGACCCTGCAGAATGATATCCTCAAAGAATATATCGCTCAAAAAGAATGGATCTTTCCGCCTGAGGAATCTATGCGGGTAATCACGGATATGATCGAATACTGCACCCGATATCTGCCGAAATACAATACCATCTCGGTCAGCGGCTATCATATACGCGAAGCCGGTTCAACCGCAGCGCAGGAATTGGCCTTTACCCTTTCGGACGGGTTCACCTATGTGGAATATGGTATTGAACGGGGGCTGAATGTGGATGACTTTGCACCCCGGCTGTCCTTTTTCTTCAATTCACATCTGGATTTTTTTGAAGAAATTGCCAAATTCAGAGCAGCCCGTCGGATCTGGGCGCGACATATGAAAGAAATATATGGCGCTCAAAATCCTGCTTCCTGGAAGTTACGGTTTCACACACAGACGGCAGGCTTTTCCCTCACTGCCCAGCAGCCCGAGATCAATATTGCCAGGACGGCTTTCCAGGCCCTTGCAGCAGTCATGGGGGGGACACAATCGCTGCATACGAATTCCATGGATGAGACCCTGGCGCTGCCTACCCGCAAAGCTGCGGAGATTGCCCTGAGGACCCAGCAACTCATAGCGTTTGAAACCGGTGTTCCCAATGTAATTGATCCCCTGGGCGGTTCCTGGTATGTGGAAGACCTGACCGATAAAATCGAAGCCGCTGCCGAAAAATATTTCAAAAAGATCAAAGATCTTGGAGGTGTAGTCAATGCCATCGAGCAGGGATTTCAGCAGCGGGAGATAGCCGAAGCTTCATCCGCCTATCAGAATAAAGTTGATGCGCAGGAACGCTATGTGGTGGGTGTCAATAAATTCATCAAGGAGGACGAAAAAATAGAAATCCCCATTCTTGAGATTGGTGGTGAGATCGAAGACAGGCAGGTGGAGAAACTTAAGGATTTGAGAACTTCCAGAAATGAGGATGAGGTCAGGAAATGTCTGCAGGCGGTTACCACAGCCTGCAGGAGTGATGAAAATATCATGCCCTCCATTATCTTTGCCGCCAAAGCCTACGCCAGCTTAGGAGAAATCGTGGATGCAATGAAAAAAGTCTTCGGAGAGTGGCAGGAAATGTCGGTTATTTGACAAAAAACCGGATAACTGAATTTCATTTTGTAATATATCGCTGAAATCGGGCAATTTAAGCTTGATTTTTCTACAATTTAATGACGGAATGACCAATTGACAAATAAAAGTACTGTTTTTGATCATGCACGCCCCTTTACGATTGGCGTTGAAGAAGAGTACATGCTCTGCGACCCTAAAACCGGTGAACTGATTAACAGGGCAAACGAATTAATGGCCGCTCTGCCCCAAAACTTTAAATCGAGATTCAGCTACGAACTGATGCTTTCTGAAATCGAAACCAATACACCGGTTTGCGGGACGGTTTCGGAAACTGTTGGAGAGATCATCAAGTTACGGTCTCTGGTGAAAGATCTCGGTGCGGAACTGGGATACAGAATCGGTATCAGCGGAACGCACCCCACTGCTCTCCCCGGCACTCAAACCTATGTGGATACAACAGGCTATAACTGGGTCACGGATCAGATGCGAAGCTATGCAGACCAGAATATGACCTTTGCGACGCATGTACATATTGCTGTCCCGGGTGCGGAGACTGCAATCCATGTATGCAATGCACTCAGACGCTGGATCCCTCCGCTGTTGGCGATAAGTGCAAACTCACCATTTTTTGCCGGAAAGGATACGGGCTTTAGCTCCGCAAGGACACTCCAGTTCGGAATTTTCCCCCGCACTAATATTCCCATGAGATTTAAAAATTTTGCGGAATATGAAGCGCTGGTCGAGCTCTGGAAAAAAACCGGTACTATTGCCAGACCCCGCCATATCTGGTGGAAAATCCGGCCGAGCCTGGATTTCGGAACCCTCGAGTTCAGGATTTTCGATGCGCTAAGGTCCCTGAAGAAACTGGAGCTGATCATTGCCATATCCCAGGCGCTGATCCATCAGTTGACAGAAGACCTGCAACAGGGTTGTCTGCCGGAAGAACTTTCACCGGAATTGTTAAACGACGGTCTTTGGAAAGCTGCCAGATTTGATTTTGGGGAACCTCTCATTGATACAGGTACCCTCGAAGTACTCACGATGCACGACTTTGTCAAAATGCTTGGGGAGTATTGTGCGCCGGCTTTGCGACATTTCGGAAACGAAAAAGTCCTCAATACGCTGGAGGACATACTGAAAAACGGCACGGAAGCTGCCGGACAATTAAAAGAGTTCAAAGCCGGAGATATGGCTTCATTGAAATTATTCCTGATGGATGCTGTGGACTATTCTGTAGATGATTGATTTCCACAACCATCTCATTCCGCATGTTGACGATGGTGCAAAAACCATGGAGGTTGCCGCAGAAATGATGGCCGGAGCAATCGAACAGGGAATTACCGAGATCATTGCTACACCTCACCGCCAGCACCCGAAGTTCGAGATGCTGCGGGTTTCGAATGAAGATATTCTCTCTGCTTATAATGACCTGCAGGACTACATCAGGATCCGCGAGATACCCCTCAAAGTCCATCTTGGCGCCGAAGTGTATTTTCAATCCAATCTCCTGGCACTGATCAATCACCCCTTCGCACTCCTGGGGAGCTCACGCTTCATCCTGGTGGAGTTTTCGACCGGCTTTTTACCTCTGATTTACAAGGCAATTTTTGAACAGTTGATGGATCTGGGAGTTACTCCCATAATCGCCCACCCGGAACGCTACTCTCCGATTTATTCAGATTTTTCAATCCTGAAGAAGATTTACAATTCAGGGGTTTTGATCCAGGTGGATGCAGGCAGTCTGCTGGGAACGCTGGGCAGGCGGTCTGAAAAGATTGCCAAAAAGATCCTCACCGGCGGCTATGCGCATTTTATCGGTTCCGATGCACACAACACGACCAGTAGAAATTTTTGTCTCGCACCGGCCTATGAACTTGCCAGGAAATTGATTGGCGCTGATGCGGAAATCCTTGTGACGCATAATCCATCGGCATTAATATATGATGATGAAATAATTTCTATACAACAGAAAAGCAAAAAATTCGTCCGAAAAATCAGTCATTTCATATCTAAAAAATAATATAGGAGAACCCCTGTTATGTCACGCAAAATTGTCCACATAGTGGGTACCGGGACTATCGGTGAGCCCCTGATTGGTTTGTTTTGTGATTTTAAGGAAGAACTTGGAATCGACGAAGTTACTTTCCATAAAAATACACCTTTAACCACAGACCGCTCAAAGGTAAAATCTCTTTTCAGAAGGGGTGCGAGATTAGCTGCACGGGCGGACCGCATGGATGGTTTCAGGGCTATTGATATCAAACCGGAATTTGAGACGGAAGAGGCCATTGACAGGGCTTCAGTAGTGATCGACTGCACACCCAGCGGAATCGGCCAGCAAAACAAAGCCGAATTCTATGAGAAGTATTTACATAATACTATCGGTTTCATTGCCCAGGGCAGTGAATTCGGTTTCGGGAAAATGTATGCCAGGGGCATCAACGATGAGGTGTTGGTATCGGAAGAAGACAAGTTCATACAAGTGGTCTCCTGTAACACTCATAATTTATCGGTCATTATCAAAACTCTTGGAATTGACGATGAGCCTGAAGGCAATCTGGTCTCAGGCCGTTTTGTGGTTATCCGCAGGGCTAATGATGTTAGCCAGGCTTCGGGATATATCCCTTCACCGCAAGTCGGGAATCATAAAGATGATCAGTACGGAACCCACCACGCCCGCGATGCTGCTCTGCTGTTCCAGACCAAAGGAATCAACCTGGATCTTTTCTCATCGGTGATCAAGGTCAATACGCAATATATGCATGTGCTGCAATTTCATTTGATTGTCAACACACCTACGACACTACAAAGGGTTATCGCCAAATTCGAGGCCAACGACCGTATCGCCACTACAGATAAGATCGATGCCTGCGAAGTCTTTTCCTTCGGTCGTGATCATGGTCATTATGGCCGGATCCTGAACCAGACGGTAGTCGCCATCAAATCATTGCATGTGAGCAAAAACGGGAAAGAGATCACCGGATTCTGTTTTACGCCGCAGGACGGGAATTCACTTTTAAGTTCGATTGCCGCCACGGAGTGGTTCCTGTACCCCAAGTCTTACGAAAGCAAGATCCAATACCTGAAACCATTCCTGTTTGATGAGGTCTAGAGATAAAACTCAGGATTGAGAAGATTACCAGCGGACCCTTTCAGGAAAATTCCTATCTCCTCTGGAAGGAGCCGAATCAGACGGCCGTGCTCATTGATCCGGGAGATGATGCCCCATCGATTTTCCGGGCTTTGGAGGAGTACGAGCTGACCCTGGATGCGATGTTGTGCACTCATGGACATGTGGATCATATCACTGCCTCAGGCGAGCTCAAAGCCGCTACCGGCGCCAGGATATTCATTCACGAGCGGGACCAGTGGCTGGTGGATGACCTGCCGAACCATTGCCGTTATTTGAATCTGCCCACCGTTGAACCCCCGGTGATTGACGCCTATTTTCAACCTGGTAAGGAATTATCAATAGGCAGCATGAATTTTGAGGTAATCGAAACTCCGGGTCACACTCCCGGCGGTGTCTGTTTGAGGATGGGGGAACATCTGTTCGTGGGAGATACCCTGTTTCACCTGTCCATCGGTCGAACGGACCTCCCGGGAGGGAATTATGATCAACTCATGCGGTCAATCCGACAAAATCTGTTACCCCTGGACGGAGCACTCATCATCCACTCGGGACACGGGCCGGATTCTACTTTGGAGACGGAAAAAAGCCGGAATCCTTTTTTAGCTGAAAGGTAATATGCCCGACAGGGTAGTTGCAGCAAAATTACAGTCATTTGCACGAGCAGATGGCGTATTGATGGATCGGGTGAAAATCCTGTTAGCCGTTTCGGGCGGAATTGACAGCATGGTGATGCTGGATATTTTTCTGAAACTGAAAAACGATTTTGGATTCAAACCGGCTGTGGCACATGTGGACCACGGACTGCGGCAGGATTCGAAACTGGATCATGACCTCTGCCTACGGGCAGCGGAGAAGGCGGCAATCCCTTTTTATTCCAGGCGGCTGTCAGCCTCGGCGATTAAAGGGTCTGTTGAAGACTGGGCCCGGCGGGAAAGATATGCATTTCTCAATGAGACTGCCGAAGCAAAGGGGTTTCAATGGATCATGACAGCTCATCATCAGGATGATCAGGTTGAGACGATTTTCATGCGCCGGCAGGGGCGGGCCCGCTGGTCAGCATTGGCGGGAATCCGGGAAAGTATCGGCAGAGTTCGCAGACCGATGTTGGGTGTAACTCGCACAGAAATTGAAAACTATGCCCGCTCCCGTTCGGTGATCTGGCATGAAGACCCCTCCAACAGGAATGCAAAATTCCGCCGCAATGCGGTGAGGTTTGATAAACTGCCCGGTGCCAGGCTTGCAAATGCAAACATCACTGAGGAGTTACTGACAATATCGGCTGAATCCGCCGATAAGTTTTTACAGATTGGCAGAAAGCTTGAAGGATTAAAATCCGAACTGCTGGTTGAAGCCGATTTTGAGAACGGAGAAATCATTCTCAACAGGTCAAACTTTCAAAAACTGGATACGGATGAAAAGAAGATATTAGTGCAATCCCTGACCGCAAAGATCAGGGAAGTTGCCTTTATTACAGCCACGGCAGGTCATTGGGAATCATTTTGGCAGTATATTACGACCTCGGGTACCGGTACAATTTTTGAACTCACACAGGAAATTTCCTGTCTCATTGACCGCAAAGGGCTGATCCTGTTCAACCGGAAGAAATTTAAAGAAACCTCCAGGGTGCGCATAACGTTAGCAGAGACCTGCTGGTTTAGCGGAAAACTAACAGTTCGACCTGCAGATACTCAAGAATTTTCTGCGGATAAAAATTTTCTGCTGATTACAAACTCTGTTTTTAAAGCGGGGCTGTTCGTCAGAAGCTGGAAAAAAGGCGACAGAATTCTCACCCACAGCCTGAAAAAATCGGTGAAGCTGAGTGATCTGTTCATTAATCATAAGCTGTCACGCCTGGAAAAATTAAAGCAGCCCGTCGTGGTGGATATAGAGGATAAAATCCTGTGGCTTCCCGGTATCGCTCACAGCCTGCCGGCCGGCGGCGGAATGCAGAAAAAGGGAGACATAATAAAACTCACATGGCAGAAGAAAGAAAAACACTAAAACTACCGGCAGGCTACCCGTTTGCAGGACAAGTGCTCGAAGAGATGCTCTCGCAGGAAGCAATCAGTAAAAGGGTAAAGGAACTCGCGGCAGAGATCTCATCCCGATACGAGGGTAAAATCCCCATTATCATTGGCGTACTGAACGGATCATTTTTATTTATGGCGGACCTGGTGAGGAATTTAACCATCGATTTCGAGGTGGACTTCATCAAGATATCATCCTACGGCAGTTCGACAACGAGTTCCGGTACGGTGAGACTGCTTAAGGATATCAGTGCCGATATTACCGGCAGGGATGTGATCGTCGTCGAAGATATCGTCGATACAGGGCTGTCCCTTTCCTTCCTGAAACATCGGCTGGAAAATGCTGGCCCGGAATCTGTGGCATTTGTGACCTGTCTCTACAAACCTGAGATTGCCAGACATGACTTTCCCATAGACTTCATCGCGTTCAGCATAGAAAACCGCTATGTTGTGGGCTACGGACTGGACCTGGATCAAAAATTGAGAGGATTACCCTCTATTTATGCCTTCAAGGAAGGAGAACCTGATAATGGCTGATAAAGAAAACAGAAAACCCTCAAGGGATAAGCTCCCCGGTAAACCTGCCCAGGGAGGGATTCAAAAATTCTGGCAGGGATTTAATAAGAATTTCATCGTATGGGCGGTGATAATCATCACTGCAATCACCATAGCACAGGTCATTTCATCAGAGCCTACCGTTGAACAGGTCTCTTATACCACTTATCAGAAATATATAGAAGACGGCCTGGTGGCGAGTGCCCAGATCGTTGGCAATAAATTCATCGGGGAATTTAAGCATCCTATGGAAGAATATTTAGGGGCTGTCAAGCGCAAATATCAAAAATTCTCTACGGTCCTGCCCTATGTTGACAGTGATGTCACTGCAATTTGGGATAAAAAGGGAATTACCTACGAATTCAAAGAGCAGACCGCTGATTTCATGGATTATCTGCTGCAGTTTTCCCCCTGGATTCTCCTGATTGTTTTCTGGTTTTATATCATGAAGCGTATGCAGGGGAGTGGCGGTCAAAGCGGGATTTTCGGTTTTGCCAAAAGCAGGGCCAAGATCATAGCACCCTTCAATCCAAAGATAACTTTTAAAAATGTTGCCGGATGTGATGAAGCAAAGGTGGAATTACAAGAGATCGTGGAATTCCTGAAAACCCCTAAAAAATTCACCAAACTGGGAGCGAAGATTCCCAAAGGAGCTCTCCTGCTGGGTCCTCCCGGAACCGGGAAAACCCTTTTGGCAAGGGCCGTTTCAGGTGAGGCAAATGTTCCGTTTTTCAGCATCAGCGGAGCTGAATTTGTGGAGATGTTTGTAGGCGTGGGGGCCAGCAGAGTACGGGATCTTTTTGATCAGGCGAAACGGAATTCACCGGCTATAATTTTTATCGACGAGATTGATGCCGTGGGTCGTCACCGAGGCGCCGGATTGGGTGGCGGTCATGACGAGCGGGAACAGACCTTGAACCAGATCCTGGTGGAGATGGATGGATTTGGGACTGATGACAATGTCATCATGCTGGCAGCCACAAACCGCCCGGATGTACTGGACAAAGCTCTGCTCAGGCCGGGGCGTTTCGACCGGCAGATCATTGTAGATGTACCCGGCATTGACGGCCGTGAAGCCATCTTAAAAATTCATGTAAAAAATATCCCTCTCGCCAGGGATGTCAATTTGAGAGATGTTGCCAAAGGTACACCCGGTATGGTAGGGGCCGACCTTGAAAATCTCTGTAATGAAGCCGCCCTGCTCGCTGCAAGAAGACAGAAAAATAACGTTAGCATGTCAGATTTCGAAGATGCCAAGGATAAAGTGATGATGGGCGTTGAACGCAAAAGTCTGATCATGACACCGGAAGATCGCAAGATCACAGCTTATCACGAATCCGGGCATGCCCTGGTGGCACATTTCACCAAGGGAGCGGACCCGGTTCACAAAATCACCATTACACCCAGGGGAAGGGCTTTGGGGATCACCTCACAATTGCCTGAAAATGAGAAATATAATTACCGTAAAAAATATTTACTGGGAAGATTGAATATTCTCATGGGAGGGCGCGCTGCTGAAAAAATTATCTTCAACGATATCTCCACCGGAGCCGGTAACGACATAGAAGTCGCGACCAGTACCGCCCGGAAGATGGTGTGTGAATGGGGCATGAGCAATCGCATAGGTCCGCTTACTTTCGGCAAAAAAAATGAAGAGGTTTTCCTGGGGCGCGAGATCTCCCACGCCAGAGATTACAGTGATAATATCTCACATACAATCGATCAGGAAATCTCAAAATTTGTCAAAGATGCCTATGCCAGAGCCCAGGAAATCCTGACAAAAAATATTGATACTCTGCATCGGCTTGCGGAGACTCTGCTGTAATATGAATCCATCAGCGGTGATGAAATGCGGAAGGTGATCAAGGGTGAGCCAATTGAGCGGAAAACAAAAACTTCCAACAGACCGACCAGGAGAAGGCCCAGACGTCGTTCCACAACTGCAAAAAAGACTGAAGAAAACAAGAGCACTCAGCATCGGAAATTACCCCCGATTGTAGGGATCAGTGAAGGCAATTCATAAGCTTTTTTCCCGGGACCGCCCTCTCGTGATGGGCATCCTGAATTTAACACCGGATTCCTTTTATGACGGTGGAAAATTTACCCGAAAAGAGCAGATAAAAAAACGAGTTTTGCAGATGGTGGCCGCCGGAGCCGATATAATCGATGTCGGCGGTGAATCCTCACGCCCCGGTGCAGAAGAGGTGGCGGAAAGTATAGAGCTGGAGCGAATTTCGCCCCTTTTCGATATGGTGAGTGCATTGGATGTACCATTTTCCATTGATACTTATAAACCGACGGTTGCAAGGGCTGCCCTTGAGCACGGATTCGCCATCATTAACGATATCACCGGTGGCGGAGAGCGGGGTGAAATGTTTGAACTGGCTGATGATCTTGGAGTGCCCGTCATCATCATGCACATGCAGGGGACGCCCAGGACCATGCAGCAAAATCCGGTGTACAAAGATGTTATCGAAACTCTCCTGAAGTATTTTTCCGGAAAGATTGCCCTGGCGAAAAAGCTGGGGCTAAGTGACGAACAGATCATTCTTGATCCCGGAATCGGGTTTGGGAAACGTGTCCCGGATAATGACTGCATTCTGATGAAACTGGAAAAAATCCGGGAACTTGGGTACCCGGTTTTAGTGGGCGCATCCCGCAAATCATTTCTGGCAGTGGAAGGTGAGCCCCCTGAAGAAAGACTGGCAGTCAGTATGGCCGCCCTCGCGGTTGCCGCTTTAAAAGGAGCGAACATTCTGAGAGTTCATGATGTGAAAGAAAGTGTTAAATGCGTTAAATTTATACATCGGTTAAAACAAATAAATTAGAATTAAACCCGTGACCGGCCGCGTATCCGGAATTTAAAGGCCTGCACTGCGGAATCGAAAAGAACTGTCTCGTCCGGTGTGAAGTATGTAGAGACGGAATAAACAGGAATACCCGAATAGGAAATTTAAATGAGTAAAAAATTCAAATACAATCTAATCTGGCTCTTGGTCATTTTTTCATTTACAGCAGGTCAAACCTTTGATGAGATGAAATCGACTGTCAAACAGAATAATTACAGCGCCAGCTATGTAATTCCCTCTTCATCCGGGATCAGCATGGCCGTGAATGTCTGGGGTGAAGTGCGTGCACCGGGACAGTACCTCATCCCTTACTCCATCAATCTGGATATCGTTTCTCTCCTCTCACAGGCCGGAGGTCCTACCTCAAATGCCAAGTTGAGCAAGGTTATACTCCTGCGTGAAACTGATGATGCGGGAGAACAGCAGAAAATAATTGTCGATCTGAAAGAATTCACCAAAACCGGGGATCGCAGCAAACTGCCAACATTGCAGCCCAATGACACAATCATTATCCTGCCTACTTTCTGGAACAGGGTAAAGAGCGGAACGGCCTGGGTGGATATCCTGTATCGTTTTGCCACCATCTATTTACTGATCACGCGGTATTAAAATTATGGACCTTACAACATTGAACGAACAATTCGAAGCAGCCAGGAAAAAATATCTTGAGCTACGGGGGTATCTTTGATTGGGATAAACTGAATACCCAGCTTGCCGAACTGCAAAAATTCACTCTGGCCCCGGGGTTTTGGGAAGATAACAAACGGGCGCAGACCATTCAGAAAAAGATCAGTCTCATTGAGCATGAAATGGCCATGTGGCAGGAACTTGAGGAGCGCTCTGCAGAAGTTGAATTGCATTTCGAATTAATCGGTGAAGGGGAAGCCCCGGACCCCGATATCGAAAATGCCCTCACCGGGTTCGTTGATTATCTTAACATGGTGGAAATCAGGAAAATGCTGAACGGACCGGATGATCACCGGGGTGCAATTTTAGCAATCCATCCAGGCGCAGGGGGGACCGAGTCCCAGGACTGGGCCAACATGCTCTACAGACTTTATACCCGCTGGTGTGAGCGACAGTCCTTCAGCACGAAAATTCTTGATTTTCAGCCCGGCGACTAGGCCGGTATCAAAGATGTGTCGCTGGAAATTACGGGTGAATACGCATATGGTTATCTCAAAGCGGATGCGGGCGTTCACCGGCTGGTCCGCATTTCACCTTTTGACAGCAACTCCCGCCGCCATACGTCCTTTGCTTCGGTCTTTGTTTATCCGTTGATCGATGATGATATTGAAATCGAGATTGACGAGAAAGATCTACGCATTGACACCTACAGAGCCAGCGGTGCCGGTGGTCAGCACGTGAATAAAACGGATTCCGCCATTCGCATCACACATCTCCCCACCGGTACGGTAGTGCAATGTCAGAACGAACGCAGTCAGTTGAAAAACAAGCATCAGGCGATGAAAATTCTAAAGGCCAGACTCTATAAACTCAAACAGGAAGAACAGGCGAAAGAAAAACAAGTTCTGGAAGACCAGAAAATGGATATCGGCTGGGGCAGCCAGATCAGGTCCTACGTCTTTCACACCTACAACCTCGTAAAAGATCACCGCACAAAAGAAGAAACGAGTAACATTCAGGCCGTAATGGACGGGGACATCAATCGCTTCATCCGCAAATATTTACTCATGAATATGGAGAAAAAATAACTTGTCACAGGATCACAGAAGTTTACAGCAAATTATTGATTTTCGGTTGCAAAAATTAGCCCGGATCCGGGCGGCGGGATACGATCCCTATCCCTACAAGTTTGACGCGGACACACGGGTTGCATCCATCCATAAGGCGGGAGATGACATGGTGGGCAGCCGGGTTTCAATTGCCGGCAGGCTGGTCTCCCTGCGTAAAATGGGGAAGGCGAGTTTTGCCCATATTCAGGATAAGAGTGGGAAACAGCAGGTTTATATTAAAAGAGACGATGTGGGCGTCGATCTGTACAACAATCTCTTTAAAAATCTGGATATCGGAGACATTATCGGTGTACGGGGCGATATTTTCAGAACCAAAACCGGAGAACTCACTGTGCATGTTGAGGACCTGATACTCCTGGCTAAAAGCATTCGTCCATTACCGAATCTGAAAGAAAAGGACGGACAGGCCTTCAACGAATTCGACGATAAAGAACTCCGCTATCGGCAGCGGCACCTGGATTTTATCACCAACCCGGAAGTAAAAATAATCTTCAGGCAGCGGGCGGCCATTATTCGGTCGGTGCTGAATTTTTTCGACACCAGAGAATTTGTGGAAGTAGAAACACCGGCTCTTCAACCGATCTATGGGGGTGCTTCCGCCAGACCTTTTATAACTTATCATAACACTCTGGAGCAGAAACTATATCTACGCATCGCAGATGAGCTTTATCTGAAACGTCTGATTATCGGAGGATTTGAAAAGGTATATGAATTAGCAAAGAACTTCCGTAATGAGGGCATGGACAGAAATCATAACCCGGAATATACTTCGCTGGAATTCTATGAGGCCTATCGGGATCTGTTTGATATGATGGAACTGACTGAGAAACTCTTCAAAACAGCTGCAGCGGTCATAGGCAAGAACAAATTCGATTTTGCCGGCAATACAATCAATTTGGCGGCGGCTTTCGAGCGCAAATCTATGTTCGAACTGCTCGATGAAAAGACCGGTGAGACCATTGAAAAAATGAGTGTGCAGCAACTTCTGGAGTATGTAAAATCTCTGAAACTGGAAGTATCTCCCAAAATGAATTACGGACAGCTTCTCGATAAACTCTTTGGCGAGTTGATCGAACCCGACCTCGTACAGCCCACCTTTGTTTACGACTACCCCAAAGCCATATCACCTCTGGCAAAAGTTAAACGCAACAGTGACGGGACCCTGGTTGAGCGTTTTGAACTGTTCATCGGGGGAATGGAGTTTGCTAATTCTTTTAGTGAGCTCACCGATCCTATTGATCAGCGGCAGCGGCTGGAAGCGCAGGCCAAACTCAGAGAACTGGGAGACGAAGAAGCCCAGGTAGTTGATGAGAACTTCCTCCAGGCACTGGAAGTTGGCATGCCTCAGACGGGAGGTGTGGGAGTTGGTGTGGATCGGCTGGTCATGCTGCTCACTGAACAGAATTCCATCAAAGACGTAATCTTATTCCCCGCCCTGCGACAATTATAATTGTCTCTCGAGCCGGACACCCGCCTGTCTGATTTTGAGATTTTCAGTTTTGTCCTAACGGCTGCTCAGCGAAAAAATCATAATGAGATAGTTTGCGGATCTCATAATATCTGATCCAGAATTTTTTAAGTGTCTGAAAAAAAGTTCTCCGGGCGGCATCTTTTCCCCGCTGGGCATAGAAGAGATTGGTGATGTCGATCTTACCGATGAGATAACGGTTTTTTGCAACCTTAAATTGCAAATTGGCCACGGTGTCCGCCCTGGCTGCAATCACCAGCTGACGCTTTAAAAGCTCGAACTCACGTAAAGTGTATTCCGATTGCTGCTCGAATAATTGTTCATTATTTTTTGTGGAGATTCTAACCTGTTCCCGTACTGCACGGCTACTGAGCAGCCTGGCGTTGGAGACACCCTGATTCAGTGGAATATCCAGGCTTAGCGTCACATTCTCCCGGTCAAGAGGGTTATCATACAGCGATCCGATGACATCTGCCGTCTGGTTAAAACCGAGGCTGGCAGATAAATTAGCCGAAAAGAAACGCCCTGATTGGGTGCGCTTTAGATTTTTTTCGGCTTCCACATTCTGCAGTTCGTTTGAGATGTAAGAGCTGTGGTTCTTTCTGATGAATGCCAGAGCCCTTTGGAGATCAAGGTGAAAATCAGGGATTTCCTGGGGTGGAACAATGATAAGGGAGTCCTGTGCGCCAAGACCCATTGCCAGTTTCAGGTCCGTATAGGCAAATGCCATATCCAGGCGGGATTGTTCGAGAGCTGTCCGGGCATTCATGAGTGCCAGTTCGGATTGCAAGAGGTCATCTTCGGCAATTTTCCCCACCGTATAACGACCGGAAGAAATGGTGTAAATGGTGTCATTAACCGCCGTATTGAAGGTTGCGATCTCGACTTCCGCTGCCGCCAGGTAGTAATTGAAAAATTTTTGGGTTATCTCAATGGAAACATCTTCGAGTGCCTCGTCATATTTGCGCTTACTCAGTTCGAAGTCGAGGCGTTCCGTTTTTGCCGACCAAGCCAGTGTATTGAATTTGAACAGAGGTTGATTGATCCCCACTACGATGGGTGAGGCCTGCCAGTAAAATGTATGTGTGTCTCCGAACAGATCGATCCGACTGATTGAGGAAGATGCAAACAGCGAACCGCCCAGAGGCAGAATTTCCTGGGTAACAGAAAGATTAAGGCTGGAATAAGCCTGATTCTGTGTTGTAAACTGGACGCTGCCATCGGGCTGAACCACGCTGTTGATGGAACGGGTAAAATCAGGCAGAGTGGACTGAAGACCGATCTGAGGTTTCAGTGTTGCGCTGAAGGCGGCGTACTTCCATCGCCCGGATTCGAATTCCTGTTTTGCAATCCGGGCTGACGGACTGCGCTGTTTTGCCATATTGATGCAGCCTTCGAGCGTAAGATTGTAAATTTCTTCTGCAGAACAATACAGATTAAGAAGTACACAAATGCTTATGAAAAGTTTCATGGGGATACCTGATTTTCAATACAATTAATCATGCCGGAGCAACACTACCGGGTCCTGGGCAGCTGCTTTCTGAGCTGGATAAATACCGAAGATCAGCCCGACTGAAATGGAGACAAGGAAAGACAAGGCGACGGACATGGGGGAGATGAGCGTTTCGATCTCGGTGGACTTTTCAATAGCATAACAAAACAGAAAGCCCAGCAGGATACCGCAGATCCCGCCGGTGACGGTCAGTGTAACGGATTCATTGATAAATTGCAGGATGATATCCCTGCGGGAAGCACCGAGTGACTGACGCAGCCCGATTTCTTTGATCCGGTCCAGAACCGAAGCCAGCATGATGTTCATAACTCCGATGCCGCCCACCATCAGCGATATTGAAGCAATTGCACCCAGTACAAAATTGAATATCCGTTTGGTTTTCTGCTCCTGTTGTATGAGAAGTTCCGGAATTGTGATCTCGTAATCAACCACATTGTTATGCCGCCGTTTGAGCATCCGGTTGACAATCTCGGAAACCGGGGTCGTATATTTGTTCTGATCGACGTGCACTATAATTTTATCAAGCTGATTGTAATTCTCACTACCGGTTTCCCTGGATGTCGCACTGACTTGAAAACCACCCATACGCATGGAACGGGATGCTATCTGCGCCGGTGTCAGCTTACCGCGGTTCTCATAACGCAGCAGAACGGTCTTAATAGGTGTGTAAATGTCCATGTTATAGTCCCGCAGTCCGAGTTTTTTAACTTCGCGGCCGGTAACGCTGATATTTTCCAGTACACCAACAACTTTGAGCCAGTTCTGTCCGCATTTGATCCGTTTTCCCAGCGGAACTTCACCGGTAAAAAAGCGGGTTTTGATTCCGCTGCCGATGATACAGACAGGCAGGGAATTCTCCAGCTGATATTGGCTGAATGCTGATCCATCGGCGATTTTAAAATTTTTGACTTCAAAGTAATTCCGGTCGATTCCCACCAGTTTTCCGGTTCGTTTCAATCCGTTCCGGATTACCAGTGATTCCAGGATGATCTCAGAACTGACGAACTTCACATGTGGAACAGCAGCGGCAATATTATCGGCGTCAGCCAGGGTTAAGCCCGGCGTAAAAGGACGCTTCTCATATTTTTTTTCTTCTTCCGCCTGAACGTTTCCTTCGGATTGCAGTGTGTTCGGGGAAATTACCAGATTATTGGTACCCAGCAATTTCATTTGTTCCAGAATGACCTTTTCAGCGCCTGCACCGATTGCGAGCATGGCAATGACGGAGGCTACACCGAAAATAATCCCCAGAGAGGTCAAAAAGGCACGCAGTTTATTGTGCAGAATTGCCTCTATGGCAATTGAAAAACTGTGGAGAAACTTGGCCAGCATCAGTCTGTCAGCCGCTGCAATTTGAGCTCTTCAGTTTTCTCAGGAACCGATAAAAATATTTCATCATCCTTGTTGAGTCCGGCCTGAATAATCGCAGATGTATCATTCAGCAAGCCTCTTTTGATCTCCTGTTTGACAACCTGACCGTCTGTTTTTTTATAGACAATCGCCAGGGAATCCAAAGTATGGATACATTCCAGCGGAATAAAAAGCACTGAGTCCAGTCGTGCAACCTCAATCCTGTTGCTGGTTGTCATTGAGGGGCGTAGTGTCGTATCTGATTCCAGTATCTCAATTTTCACTTCAAATACTTTGGAGTCTGAATTCGGCCGCTGCTCACCGATATTGGCCACATGTGTGACGGTGCCGGTAAGCTTTTTAGAGGGCTCAGCATCGAGTGAGACATCGACGCTCTGCCCGATCTGAATTTTCTGAATATCGACTTCATTGACATAAGTGAGAGATTCCATTACCGACAGGTCAGGGAGTGTGGCCACAACAGGGTCCCAGCCGCTCACAGTAGATCCCACAACTTTCTTTTTACCGTTCCATTCCCGGGCATAGATCACCATTCCGTTTTCGGGAGCCGTAATAGTGAAATCATCCAGCAGCTCCAAATAGCTCTCATGACGTTTTTTTTCTTTGGCGTAGTCAGCCTCCACGACTTTAATTTTTTCTATGGCCTGCCGGACTTTAGTCTCATAATTTTTTCGGGCCTGAACCAGCGCCCGCTCTGCTTTTTCAAGTTCAATCCCGGCCTGCCTTTGAATGGCGGGCGCTTCGAAGCTTGACTGATCCACCAAAAGTTGTTTCTGTTCCAGATTATACTGCAGGTTGATAATATCATTTCGGGATATGGAAAGTGTGAGAGAGGAATCCAGTTTGGCCTGGATTAACTGTGATTCAAGTTTGTTCAGGTTGATCTGAGATTCCTGAATTGTATTGTCCAACTCCGATTTATCCAGACTGGCCACGAAATCGCCGGCTTTAACGATGGTTCCTTCCGGTACGAGATCGGCAATCTGCATATTCCAGATCCTGGCACGTCTGGCATTGTCCGGACCGCGCACCGATGTAGAGTTTTTAGCCTGCAGTTCACCGGTAGTTGTGACATCCACAATAAAGGTTCCGAACCGGGGTTTGATCAATATACCATTCCTGACGACGGTTTCCCGGCTCAGGCGGATAGTGAAAAACAAGATGAGTACACCGATGATTGCCGCCGGAATCAGATATTTCTTTTTCATGTGTTAAAGTTCATCCAATAATATGTTAAGTGAGGTGGTCGTGTTTAAATAACGACAGTGATCCATAGCAGAAAGGGGAATAACCTGCGGATGCAGGACAGGGACAGCAGGCAGATATTTCACCGGATACTGACCGCCTGCCGGTCTGTATTTTCCGCAGATCGTGATGTGATTTGTTCATATACGGACCTGAATAATTATTCAATGGGCTGTTGATAAAAGTATTGGTTTTAAGAATATTTGTCTGAAATTGTTTCCAAAAAAAATCGGTATTTATAGGTGTATTTTAGCATTACCGGGTCGATTGGCATCTCAAGCCCCCAGAATGACATTGATCAGAATGATCACATCCAAAATGTTCAGCACTCCGTCCTGGTTCAGATCTCCTACTTCTTCCTGCAGCGGTGAGGGGTCAACGATATCGATGATAATATTGACCATAAGAACGATATCCAGAATATTGGTTGCATTATCGAAATTCAGATCGCCGGGAAGATACTCGGACAACATGTGAATGTATGCAGATTTGGTTTCCGTGACCGGATTGCCCGCATAATCCAACACCGTAAGTGAAACATCGTAATCACCCCAGCCGCTGTAATAATGCAGAGGATTTTGTTCCATGCTGGTTTCTCCATCGCCAAAATCCCATTGCCACCAGCCTACAAACCCGCTTGATTCGTCAGTGAATCTTATCTGGGCCGGGGAAAGCGCCGATGTGATATCGGCCGAAAAATCAGCTGTCACCGGATCACCGGCTGCGTAAACCCGCTCTGTATATTCAATACTGCTTTGAGCAATCTGTGTGTCACTTCGCAACTGGAGGTAATAATACTCATTCGGATTTATGATCATCTGCTCTCCTGACAGATCCTGCCAGTCTGTCCATTCGATCAGACTCACCTGGTCGAACCAGGACCGGGCTTCCCCTGAGACAGGCATATCGCTGTTCAGCCGGATGTCAAAATAGCGTGTTGAGGATGGTGGATTTGTATCCTGATAATAATAGGTCCAGTCCGTCGTTCCGTTTACATGACTGCCTATATCGTGAGTCACGAGTTGAGAACCGGACGAGCGATTGTGATAATAACGAACTTCAACGGTTACATTACTGCCATTCTGGGTTTTGATATATCCCTGGAGAGAGTAGTCTTTATCGGGATCTATTTTGACCCGGTTTTGAAGATTCGTCACGATATTATCTCCTGAATTGGGTAACCGCCGGTGTGTAATGGAGCGCATTCCCCGAAAGGCAATCGTCGTATCCAGCCATTCATCACTACTGTTCAAATTCCATTGAGAGCTGCCCTCAGCCTCCATATTCCCGTACCAGATCCGTTCTTTACCCAGTCTGAACTGCCAGTTACCATCTGCCTCAGGCTGTTGCAAGACAGCGGGATTCCCCGTATTATGCACTTTTACGGGGTTTGATATCCAGCCGTTGATGGATGGTGACAGGTTCAGAGGTTTTCTGCTAATGACATCAGTAACGGGCATGTTGAGGGTGTCTGTAACGATGTGGGCAAGTACCGAGTCCCGGTCGATATATAAATATGTATCGAGCTCACGGGATTTATCGGCGAGGTGATCCAGGATATATAGTCCCAGGTCTCCCTCCGCTCTCCGGGGAATATAATGATCTATATATACAGGCGTTGCGAAAAAGGCGGTGAATCCGGAATCATCAGCATCAGCGTTGAGAATGACGGACGGGAAAGTCTCTTCATAGCTGAGGTCAAAGACGAAATTCCCCAAGGAATGAGCAATGAGTTTACCATTATAGAGTTCAAATCCCTGAATAATATGAGGATGGTGTACGATTACCAGGTCTGCCCCCGAGTCGATGGCGAAATGACGAATTTCACGATCCCACATATGCGGGATATCGAGATAGGGAGAATAGTTTTCATCTTCATCAGAGAAATCTGGAATATCCATATTGCGGTTATCTTCAACCGGGGCCTGAAAAGTCTGAGGGTCAAGACCATCCCCGTTGAAGAAGTTATCATAGTTGGCGCCGGGGCCGGTAGAATACTCACTGCCGGCATGCATTTCCATCACAATGAGATCGGCATCTGCCTGTACCGCCTCAATCTGTTGCAGGAGATAATAAGGACTAAGATAGGCGAATCCGGGTTTGTTGTAGCCCGAATTCAAATAGGGCTGTGCATTATTGTACTGGCCTGTGCGGTCGGAATTTGACAAAAAGGCAATGGAAAGTCCTTTTGCAGAATAAAACAAAGGCTGATAAGCTTCCTGCGAATTTTCACCGGCACCGGAAAATAAAATATTATGATTCGATAACACATTTTGAGTCGATTGCAGACCGTACAGGCCATAATCGATGGCATGGTTGTTGGCCAGAGTCACAACATCGATCCCGGCATGTACCAATCCGTTAACATTATTAGGATTTCCACGGAAAACTATGGATTTTGTCGGGTGGGGTGTTCCACCGGTCGTGAGCGGACATTCAAGGTTCGAGACGCTGATATCGGCCGCATCACCAAGCCAGGGCAGAGTGGGGTCAAAAATTGATTCCACGCCGCTGGTTTCGATGATCCCGCCGTTATCCTCAAAATGCCGCGCCAGCATGATATCTCCGGTAAAATTCATTGTAAGCGGAAAACTGCTGTCACCGCTGTCCACTTCAATTTGCACCGTAGCCCTGCCCCAGAGTCCTGAACTATCGGCAACTTGCAGGAGAACCGTGTAAGGATGATCATCCTCGATGATAAAAGTATGCACCGGGTTTGCCTCATCACTGGTTTCACCATCACCGAAGTTCCAGAAATATTCAAATTCGTCACTGTCCGGGTCCGTAACGCTGCTGGAAAATGCTACATCGATATTTCTGCTGCCATCTTGCCGACGATACAGATTGCCGAGCTCAAAGGTAATCTCAACATGAGGGGAGATGGCCAAAACGGGCGTAATATCGAGGACTTCATCGAAGTAGGCCACGCTGCTGTCGTCATCATCCGCATCATTTACGAAAATCAAGCCGCTAATAACAGGGTAGTAATCGTACCAGGCATACCAGTCATCGGCAAGGGGGAGCTCATAGATATTCCAGTTACGTAGGGGCATGGCTCCCTGGTACACCGGCACCCAATCTTCGATATCCAGCAGTTGACTGCCGCTGAACGAGTACATGAGCGTATGTGCGGAATCCTGTACCCCAAAGCCCTGAATCTCACCCTCATACTGGGTATAACAGGACACACGCCATACCGTACCGCTGTCCACTGCTGCCGGCTGAATGGATTCGGTTTTCCAGGTATTACCGTACAGTTTGAGTGCATACGGTGACTCCATAAAAGTGTAGGTCGTCGATAGAGCCCAGTGATCGGGTTCGAGGTCCTGGTCCTGAAAAGATCCCAGTTCAACTTCGCCATCATCAAAATTTTCGATGATCGTATGTGACTGATGCCCTGGGATGGTATCGGTTGTAGCCGTACTCAACTCACCGGCGTTGTCAAAATAATCCACTCCGCGAACCCTGAAAAGATAGTCTGCCTCACCGTCAAGACCGAGAACAGTCGTACTGATCTGCAGCATATCCAGCAAATCTTCGTCATTGGTTACATCCCAGAAAGGAGAATTTTCATCCACGGACACTGTGTCATAAAAAACCTGGTAAGTTCTGAAGTTTGTGTCTTCTGTGTGACTCCATTCAAGGCTGACATAGTGGTATCCGTCATAGGTCGAGTGGAGGTTTTGAACCTGTGCGGGGGCAGTTGTATCAGGTACCGTTTCCCAGTTTACGAGATAAGCTTGAACGGCATCGATAAAGGGCTGATAGTAGTCCAGGAGAATTTGGAAATTTTGATATGATGTTGGATAGCTGCCGGCATACAGTTCTGTCAGGGGCATATCCAAATCCTGGAATATTTGGGGCTTTTCATGCAGTTCACACTGCACCCAGGGTTCATAGACACTGCGGTTATCAAAATATTGACGAAGATAGTTCATCTGAACACCGGTATTGGGACCAAGCAGAGTATAGGTGTGCGGGATGGGGTAATTCTGCGTTTCACCGTAATAATAAAATGAGCCGTTATAATACACCTGATAATAATCATCGATCATTACCGGTTCGTGAATTCCAAAAGTGTTTTCAGGTATCGTGATTTCATTGGTAAAATTGACAAAATCGAGATGACTATCCGTTATATCCCGAATAGGTTTATTGGCATAGCCTGCATCCCAGCCCCCTGAAAGTACGATGGAGCGGAATCCGGCATGGGAACTGTTATCGTCAAAGCTGTGCATGTGCAGAACGAGCGGAGAATGGGGGCCGGTTTGTATCAGCGAATCACTCAATACTTCATGGTAAATCTGAAAAACAGAATTGGCATTTCTGGAGGGGTCAGACCGGGACTTATTATTTGAGTAATTGCCGCTTTCAGTCCATTTGACTTCGCGTCCGGCACCTGAGATCATCATTGCAAGAGCATCTGTCTCCCTAAAAAGTCGTGTGCCCACGTAGGGAGCAATGAAATCATCGCAGGGATGGGGAATTTCTACGATCAATTGCTGCCGGGTTGCTACCGGATTAAGTATGTACAGACCCCAGCCGTTAGCAAAGCTGCCTGAAACCTCATCCCCGGTAATGTCCGGTTGGTTGGGATCGAAATAAGAATAATCCAGGTTTTCCCGGAGCATGTAGTAGGTCCTGGCATAGGTTGTATCCGTAAATTCGACGAGTACATAATGAAACGTTGACAACGAATCGGTAAGCAGCTGGTCTGCGGTGTTAATCTCACCGCGCAGCAGGTGCAGGAAAATACTCCTCCAATACGGCAGTGTCGGACTGTCTCCCGGAATGATGCGATAATCGCCGAAGCCGTTCGTCTGCACATCCAGCCAGTCCGGACCGTAATCATTGTAGCCCGGGTCTGCCAGGCCTTCGGAGATATGGCTGACATAGTTCTCATACTCCGTTCCCGGAGAGACCCCGCCGATGAATTCCTGCAGATCGCCCGATTCATAGATGATTTCGGCGTGAATACACTGATACAGTATGAGCGCCAGGATGATACTGATTATTGTTTTATTCATGTGGATTATCCTGAAAAACCAAGCATAAATTTATTACGTCGAAGCCAAATAGTAACGAGGTTTGTTGTAACGGGTGTTTGCCTGTGGAACCCGCAGCTGGGTAAAAAAAAGCCCCGGCTGTGAACCGGGGCAGTGGGCGAAAGCCCGATTATTTTATGGCGATTTGCTTTACTGGTGGTTTCACGGGTTCCACTTTCTTGACTTTCAGCGTGAGAACGCCATTCTTGAAGTTTGCTGAGATATTATCCTCATCCACATCTTCCGAAAGTCTCAGCGTCCGTGAAAACTTCCCGTAACTGATCTCGTTGACTATAGAGTCTTCATCCTTGGCTCTCTTTTCCGTTTTGCGTTCACCGGTGATTCTGAGGACCCCATCGGCCACAGAGATGTCGATATCCTTTTTATCCATTCCCGGTAAATCCATGGTGATCTCATAGCTGTTTTTGTTTTCGTGGATGTCCATGGCCGGATACCAGGAAGTATCCACATCGCCCTGCAGGTCACGGGCCATGTAGTTGATCATACGGTTAATATCATCAAAGATATTAAATGCAGGTTTACTTGTGATTGGTGTCCATTTTACGAGTGTCATTTTAGTCTCCTTTTTTTATGATTCTCTAATTTCTTGACTTCCGCCTTTCGGCTTACGGGGTGGTTTTTGACAAAGTTTATACCAAGGACGAAGGTAAGACATTTTTATAGTTTTGCTTAACTGATAGAGTCATGATGGCAGTATGGGCTGCCGATGTGGCGTTTTAGTATGAAAGTGTGGAACAAAACCGCTTCCCGTTAGGGCCAGCGGTTAAATCTCAGCGTGTAACAGGCCTGTGTTTTGTTGATATCACTCTTTTGACTGCAGGGCGCTTCTGTAAGCCCCGTAGAAATCCGCCAGCCAGAAGGTTAGCGCCACGGCACCCAGCAGTGAGGGTGCAATCTGATTTCCGTTCTGGAAACCGGTATAGCTGATATAACCCAAACTGCCAATCAGGGAGAAGCTGATAATGGCATCCAATCCGTGCCCGGCATATAGACGACCGAGACCTGGAAATACAGAAAGTGCAAGGGCGATTTGTGGATTTTTAGGGCTTTGATTTGTAGGAGTGATTTTAATGGGATCAATCAACCTGCCGTCAGATGTAAAGCACGGGTCGGCAGTCTCAAGATGATATGTCAAGGCAGCGGGATTACAGCGCAGAATGCGGTCGCTGCCCACAATGACACCTCTAAGCACACCGTAATGTGCAATGGACAAGGCCATAAACTGGGAGCAGGAAGGCTCAAACTGACAACCCATGTGATCGGAAGAATAGGATAACTCCTGCCAAAGTTTGATAGGATAAATGGCAGTCTTTTTAAACAGTCCTGTCTGTGCCTGGGCAAGGATGGAATCTGCAGGCACATCTGCCTGTCCACAGAGTATCTTCAGGCAAATCAGACAGAGGAGTATGCGGATCAATGGTTTTTAAAGTGATAGGTGAAACCAACATAGGGGAAAAAGGGAAATCCGTCGGTATCATTGATCCAGTCGCTGACAGTGACCAACGCAAAATCAATTGTGAGATAGTCTGCTGTGTACCGGGGACCTGCACTGATCAGGACGGAGCCGTTAGGGAAACGATAATTTTCACTGACGAGAGCGATACGGTCGTTTAACTGCTTTTTGCCGGCAATAACGAGAGTCGGGCTGTTACCAAGCTCCCAGTCACTGTCATAGCGGGTGTACCCGTACATCAGGGAAAAACTGATATTACCGGGATGACTGCCCAGGGTCAGTGTAGTAAAGAGAACTCCCAGACCGACTCCCAGGTCCTGCTCTGTGACGGAAAAATTTTCAACCCCCACAGCCATGGCCGAGCCCTTTTTTTCAAACAAAGTTGCTTTTACTAAAAAATAATAAGGCACCTGCACCATCCCGGGGAATAGTAAGATACCGCCGTGGGCAGAAATCTGATCGGTAAAGGCATAGGTCAGTGAGGGAAAAAACAGGCATTTATTCGAGCAATATTTTGAGCGTTTTTTCAAGGCAAATGCGTTTGGGGATAAAAAGTATTTCGTATAATTCGGGTCTGTTCGCTGAACGGATTTTCCCCGGATCAGGATATCATCGGCAATTTCACGAGATTCGATTTGTTCTTTCGGAATTGTGTATTCTGCTCCGGATACCGATTTGAGAATGATCACATTCTCATCTTCGTGTATGACGGCTCCCACAAATGTGTTGCCGTCCAGTGTTTTTATCTCAACATATTGCTGGTCTGTCTGGGCGATAAGAAGTGTTATGATTGAGAGTATTAATAGCAAAAACGATTTCATGATTAGTCTCCATATTGATGGTCCGCTAACAGGCACCATGAATTTAACAGGTCAAATGTAAAATAGCATTTGTTTTGGCAGGGTCCCGGGCCAGGAGTTCCGCTGCTGCTCCTGTTTTGAGAAGTCTGAGCTGCACTTGCTTTTGTTCGGCCAGTCTGTGTACATCTTCCGATACCGGCAGGCTGCCGTACATGCCGGTGCCGATAATCAGAGTATGGCAATCCCAGGGAATATTTTCAGTTGTAGTCAGGGGTGTGTGCGCATAGCGTCCTTTCAAAGCCCGGCTGTTTTTTTTATTCCGTTTGAGAATCTTACCGTCGTCTATGACAATATCGTGGGTGTAGCAGATGCCATTGATTTCTATTTCACCAAAAGTTGTATAGTTGATATGCATGCTGAATGGTCTTCTTATTCAAACAGGAACCGTTCAAAGTTTACGCTTATTTAGGCAATTAAGACCAGCTTTTCTAATCCCTTGAACAGTACAAGCCGCAAAAATGAAGGGAGTTGAAAAAAGCGCTGCCAGTGGGG
The DNA here is from genome assembly GCA_024277615.1 of Fidelibacterota bacterium. Lineage (GTDB taxonomy): Bacteria > Fidelibacterota > Marinisomatia > SCGC-AAA003-L08 > JACNLC01 > JAADGM01. Next base: position 31,049 of record JAJRUW010000054.1, read on the forward strand.
TGTAAGCTTGCTTCTGTTTTTTTAAAGTATAAGGTTTTTCAGCTTGCCGTTTGTGCTCAATCCCGGGTTGAAATCTGATCCACTACGCCAACAATGACAGCACGGACGGGAGCGTTTGCCCGGTCAACAATCTGTCTTGCGGAATTACCCTCATCGATGACCAGTACCGTTTCGCCGGCTCCTGTGCCCACCGTATCGACGGCGATGACATATTCTCCGGTGGGTTTACTTTTGTAATCCAGATAATCGACGATCAGCAGTTTTCTGCCATTGTAAAAAGAATGATTAATGGTTGAATGGATGGCTCCCCGAATTTTTCCAAGCTGCATCAGTCATCACTCCTCTCCACCGGATAGTCAGTGAGTTTAACATTGTCCACGATGCCGATAATGGCGTGGTCCACGGGGACGAACCAGGGTTCCAGAGCCAGGGCGGCCTCCCTTGAGCTTTCGTAGTAGATCAATTCACCGCGCCCGCACATACGGGTAGTATCCGCCGCCACAAAAGGAGAACCGGCCGGGGCCTGTTGCGGGTTCAGAGGCTGGATCAGCAGTAAAGGGACGCCTTCCAGGCCCGTATATACGACACAGGGCGTCAGCGTACCGATGACCTTACCCAGGTGCATTTTAAATTTCCCCTCCCGGCAGTTGCCGTAAACTGGCAGTCTTGAAACTTGTGGAATGCTCTATCTGCCCGAGCATCTCCTCCGACAGCCTGGGGATCAAGGTTTCGTTCAGCCAGAGAGATGGCGGATCAATGACTGATCTTGCCAACTCGATTGCAGCGCTTACGGCTTCGAGCCGTCCGTTAAAGATGGCCAGGCCTTTGCCGCCGATATCGTCACCAAGGCGGAGTTCCACAAGACGGATATCCGTTCCTTTCAGTGACTTGTCTGCGGCTTTCACAACGGCGGACAGGGTTTCGGTTTCGATAACTGCCAGGGACTCCATCTCAATCGCTTGACGAGTCCCAAGGATTGCTGCATGAACCTCAGGATGTACATCGGGCAGGAACAGTTCGTCAAGGATATGGCCTTTACCGCAGGCCAGACCTTCGCGGTAAGATTCCTCCACCGCAGCGACACTGCCGCCGATCAGGACTATGTACTTTCCATTGTGAACTGTACCGGACCTCAAAACGGTGATGGGTGCTTTTTTTACCATGGCGTCACCTGCATGTATCCCGGCAGGGATGTGGGCAAACTCGAGAAGGGCAATGGCAGGATATTTCATTATACGATCCTGAAATGATCCACCAGTACACAGCGACGTTCACGTGTAAAATCTCTCGGACCGGTCAATCCTTCGCCCGTGGGACTGGCAATCGTAAAGGAGCAATAACCCTCTCCACCGTAGCCGAGGCCGGCCACAGAGGGGCCGTTTTTCACGAAAATACTGCAGTCCATCACCCGTGCCATGCGGCTTAGATTATCAAGATTTTTCGAGTGCATAATAGCCGTATGGCGGAAACCGTGTTCAGCCTCCTTTGCAATATCAATAGCCTGCTCGGCGTTGGGCATCCGCACCAGCGGGATTACCGGCAGCATCTGTTCGGTCCATACCAGCGGGTGACCCGCCTCAACGGGCGCAATTGCCAGCCGGATACTGTCATCGACTGGTTTGTGAATATTTTTAAGGATAGTCTGCACACTCCGGCCGATGAGGGCTTTGTTAATTACACCGTGTTTGCGCAGGCCGTTGGTTTGTGAGAAAATGACCTTCTCCAGCCGGGCGATCTCATGTGATTGCAGCACCACTGCATTGTGCCGCTGAAAGGCGGCAACGAGCCTGTCGGCAACAGACTCTACCACAAAGATCTCTTTTTCGAGGACGCAGATGATGTTATTGTCCAGTGAAGCGCCTTCCACAATGCAGCGGGCGGCATTTTCAATATCAGCGCTTTCGTCAACCACTACCGGGGGATTACCGGGGCCGGCACAGATGGCCCGCTTCCCGCTTTTCATGGCAGCTTTAACCACGCCGGCGCCACCCGTTACCACCAGCAGGTTGATACCGGGATGGGCCATCAATTCCTGTGCACTCTCGATACTGGGTTTACGGACTGTGGTTACCAGGTTTTCCGGACCACCGGCTTCCTTAATTGCCTGATTGAGCAATTCAAGTGTGTAAAGGCTCACATTGCGGGCGGAAGGATGTACATTGAACACGACGGCATTTCCTGCGGACAGCATTCCGATGGTGTTGCAGATAATGGTGGAAGTGGGATTAGTAACTGGTGTGACGGAGCCGATGACACCGAAAGGTGCAGCTTCCATCAGGGTGAGTCCGCGATCGCCCGTATCAGCTTCGGGAGTTAGGACTTCAGGCCCGGGTGTTTTTTCCGCGACCAGCCGGTTTTTCATGACTTTGTCTTCAACCCGGCCGAGTTCGGTCTCGACTTGGGCTCTGCTAGCCAGATCTTCGGCATATTCCAGCATTTTTTTACGGATTGCAGCAATGATCTCGTACCGGCTTTTCAGGGTCCGGGTCATAAACACCGACTGAGCTTTTCGGGCCGCCCGGACAGCAGTGTCGATGCTGCTGAAAATTCCATCACCGGCGAATTCATCAGCCGTTGAAGCGGGTACCCGGCTAACAGTCGATGCCGGCCATTGAGCGTCAGGTCCAATGAGACCGACGACTTTTGCCGCAATGGATTCCACCTGTTCTGCAGTTAACTGTGACACCATATCTCTCCCGTTAAAAATTAACATCCTCCGTGCACCGGCCGGTAACAGTCCCAACCTGTGCCCGGCCATCAATCATCCGTACCTTTTTTATACTTCACCTCACCGGCGACTTCCCAGCTGTCCACAATGGCCATGACCACTGCATCGCAGGGCCGCTTGTCGGTTCTCACTGTCTGGCGTCCTGAGCTGCCGGTAGCGAAGAGTACGATTTCACCCACACCGGCATCCACCGCGTCCACAGCCACGAGACTGCCTCCGGCGGGTGTCCCGTCCAAGTCAACTTTCTGCAGGATCAGGAATTTCAAACCCTCAAGGCTTGCTTCCTTTTGTGTGGCGACCACAGTCCCCACTACTTTTGCGAGATTCATTTTTCCTCCGGACTACTTAGTACCCTTCATCTCAGCCTTACCCTGTGTGGTTCTGCCCAGGGGAAGAATTGCATCCACATTGGGATGGGGACGAGCAATAATATGTACTGCTACGATTTCGCCAACTCTGGCAGCACCGGCTTTACCGGCTTCACAGGCGGCTTTTACAGCGGCAACATCACCACGGATGCAAACCGTAACATAACCACCCCCTGTTTTTTCGTAAGATACCAATTCAACTTTTGCGGCTTTCACCATTGCATCCGCAGCTTCAACCACTGCAGGATAACCTCTGGTCTCCAGCATTCCTAATGCTTCAGCCATGTTGTCACCTCCTTATTTTATTAAGTTCGCGTTTCAAGTTATGAAATCTGTTCATTTAGTTTGTAGGATACTCTTTTCTCAACTGTGATGTTCTTTGCCGGTCACCTCTTCGATGGCCCGTACGGCAGCCCGCCAGCCCACATCGATATCCCGTTCTTTACCTCCGAGGTAGATCCGACCGAATGACCCGAAGGATCTGACTTCGAGAATATTGATCTCCGCTGCTTTCTCCGCTTCGTTGGCGGCCAGTGCCGCATAGGCGGCCGGCTGAACCTCCATGACGAAGAGCGTCTCACCGGGAACGATCATATTGCCGTGGCGCATACGGTTGATGAGCTGAGTTTGATGATCATCGATACGTCGGATAACCTGTTTGGAGAAGATCTTCGGCTTCCAGCGGTCACCCTCGGTAAGTTCAAGGGCCGCTAAAATAGATTGCCCGGCCTGACGTACATCGGCCTGGGATTCGGAATGGATCTCAAGCATACCATACAAGCGTTCCACGATTTGCATCCCGGGTGTTACATTTGTCGATTTCAAGGCAATGTCCGTGATGCGGTTGATCTCAATTCCAGGCGATATCTCAATATATAATGAGGCCATCCCGGTAATGGGCAGAAAGCCCTTGGCCACCGTGCCCAGAAAAGCTGCATATTGGGGCTGCAGATTATCTAAAAATACATAAGCTCTCAGATCTACCACTTCGTCTCCTTCATAATTCGTTTTGAGTTAATTTGAAATTGTCACCGACCGGGATTCGTTCATGATCCTGATCCCGGCGCTGGCACCCAGCCGTGTGGCTCCTGCAGCTATCATTTTGCGGGCATCGTCGTAGGATGAGATCCCGCCGGCGGCCTTCACGCCCATTCCTACCGGTTGCACAATTTTGCTCATAAGTTCTACATCTTCTACCGTTGCACCATGTGGACCGAAACCGGTGGAAGTTTTGACATAATTAGCCCTTGCCCTGACGGCCAGTTTGCAGGCTCGTACTTTCTCTTCGTCGGTCAGATAGGCCGTTTCAATGATAACTTTGGAGATTGCACTACCGTCACTGCAGGCTTCACTCACACCGCGTATATCCCGATAAACCAGATCGTCATCACCGCTTTTCAAAGCACCGATGTTGATCACCATGTCGATTTCTCCCGCACCTTCACGGATGGCCTGACGAGCTTCCAGAGCTTTGATCTCAGGCGCGTGTGCACCGGAGGGGAATCCCACAACCGTACAGACACTGACGGTTGTCCCCTCCAGTTCCCGGGCGGCGAGTCCGACATAACTGGGAGATACGCATACGGAAGCGAATTGAAATTCCCGGGCTTCTTTGCAGATTCTGATGATATCGTCAGTTGTGGCTGTGGGTTTGAGATATGTGTGGTCGATACAGCGGGCGATGTCTTCCGGGACGCAACCGCCGCCGGTGCCGTCGTGATATCCAAAGCGGTTGACGCCCATCTGCATAAAGTGACGCAGGGTAACCGGATCTTTTTCCAGATGTACACCGCAGCGGCATACCATTTCCGAGTCACAGGAGGCTCCCGTACCGGCAGTCAAAGCGCCGCCTGTCATCAGTTCGCGGACTCTTGCGGCAATTCTGGTCATATCATCTTCTGTGATGGGCGGCACGTCTTCCTCCTTTTCAGGTTGTGTTGCGATTTTACCAGGCAGCTGTTTATCAGCGGCCCTATCCAGATCATCGATCATTTTTACACGCCGCAAATGTCGCTCTTCCGTGCAGCTGACAGTGAGAAAAATATCAGCGATCTGTTTCGCCAGAGCCATTCCCGTGAGACCGGCTCCCAGGGTTAAAAGATTGGCATTATTATGTTCCCGGGCATTCCTGGCAGTGGATAAGTCGTAGCACAAGGCGGCCCTGACACCCATGATTTTATTGGCGGTCATAGCTGACCCGATTCCGGCGCCATCTACAACAATACCGAAATCGACTTCACCGGCAGAGACCTTCCCGGCCACAATGCGGGCAAATTCAGGATAATCTACAGGCCGGCTGCTAAAAGTGCCGCAATCTTTTACAAGATAGCCCTGGCCGGAGAGGTGGCTCAGCAGGGCTTCCTTCAGGGCAAAACCCCCGTGGTCTGCCCCCAGGGCAATTGAAAGTTTTTGTTGCTGTGAAGCTGACATACTGTGTAACCCCTGACTAACTCTGTTGCTCTAACAATTCCGTTGCGGTAAACTCATCAGTGATGAGTACATTAAAATAGCTGCCATTGAGTGCTGCCCGGATGGGTGCCGTTTTTTGTGGTCCTCCTGCTACGGCTACAGACCAGGGTTTGTCTTTCAGCCCGGCTAAGCTGATACCGATTGTACGTTCATCAAGTTCCGGTGAGGAAATACTGCCGTCACCACTGATAATCCGGGAGCAGATATCGCCAACAGCACCTGCCTTAAGCAATTGTTCCACTTCGGGAGTTTCAAAATAATCCGCCTTAACCAGGGCGGATTGCTGGCCGAAGGAGCCAACCGTGAAGAGTGCGACTGTGGCCTGTTCGGCGAGTGCAAGTGTCCGGGCAATGTTTTTATCCGAAATGATGTTGTGTTTGAGCTCGGCCCGGTCCACCACCGCAGGCAGAGGCAGCAGATAGGGCACTGCTCCAAACCGATCACCCAGACGACGAACGATCTCACTGGCATGTGTGTCGTATTCCGCCCGGGAAATACCCCCATTGAGCTGCACTACGGCAACATCCCGCAGTTTCAGTCCGGGCATCGCAAGTGAAACGGCCTGCAGGGTGGTGCCCCAGGAGACCCCAAGGACTGTACCGTCACTTACAATTTGCTCTAAAAATTTTGCTGCTGCCCGGGCCAGCCTTGATTTGAGTTTCGCCTCTTCGCCGGTGTCGCTGGGGACGACGCTTACGGCTTTCAGGTGAAAACGATTTTGTAATTCATTTTCCAGAGCAGTACCCTGCCTGGCAGGATCGATAATCTCTATTTTGACAATTCCCTCTGAGCGGGCTTTGTGCAGAAGTCTGGAAACACCCGGTCTGGAAACACCTAATTTTTCGGCAATTTGCTGCTGGCTGAATTGGTGCTCATAGTAAAGCCTGGCCACTTCGTAAAGCAGGCGGGAAACATCCTCCTTGTACAGGTTAGAGGGCATGATCAGTCTTGAACATTTGTTCATTTGTAAATAACATCTGTTCAAATCTATGAAAGCTTTGATAAACGATGCAAGGGAAAACTTCATTACGCCGGTCTGGGCACATCCGTCCAAAATGTTTGAGCGGTACTTCATGGTAGTTTCAATCATCAAATTGACATCTGCTCTGGTAGAGCAATACTTTTGTAGAATTGCATTGCATATCATTGATCAGCTCCCGAGGAGCGATATTTAAAGGTTGTAGTTTAGACCTAACTTAGGCAGGTTTGTACAGGCCGCGCAGCTGGCAGCCCTACAACTCAGGTGTGTTACGGAATCGAAGTTCAAACCAAACTTTCGGTCACAGTCGTCTTATCCCTGCGAATCCTGTTGAAAAATCGCCTTTTAGAAAGCTAAATTTTCCGTCTGAAATAAAGATGGATTTAACATATTGAACACTGATCAAAACCAGCCAAGAGAGGTCCTCGTTGAGGTCAACGGTCTAAAAAAATATTTCCCTATCCGCCGGGGATTTTTTTCCCGCATACAAGGTTACGTCAAAGCCGTGGATGATGTTTCATTCAAGTTATTCCGGGGTGAAACTCTGGGACTCGTCGGCGAATCCGGCTGCGGGAAGACCACCACCGGACGTCTGATCCTCCAGTTGCTCCAATCGACAGCAGGCTCCGTTAAATTTGAGGGACGGGAGCTGGTCGGGCTTTCCAGCCGTGAACTGCGACCGCTCCGCAGGGGGATGCAGATTATCTTCCAGGACCCATACAGTTCTTTAAACCCCCGCATGACAGTCGAGAATATGCTGGCTGAAGCATTACGCGTACACCGGATAGTTCCAAAATCTGAAATCACTACCGAGATTTACCGGCTGCTGGATATTGTGGGTTTACCCCGGCTGCATGCCAAACGCTATCCCCATGAGTTTTCCGGCGGACAGCGCCAGCGTATCGGTATTGCCAGAGCACTTTCGGTGAGGCCCAAACTGATAATCCTGGATGAGCCCGTGTCAGCACTGGATGTTTCCATCCAGGCCCAGATCATCAATCTGCTGAAAGAACTGCAGAAATCCTATGGATTGACCTATCTTTTCATCGCACACGACCTATCGGTTGTAGAATATATTTCCGATCGGGTCGCGGTGATGTATCTCGGTAAAATCACTGAAATCGCAGATGCGGCAGAGCTCTATCATACTACTCAGCACCCCTATTCAAATGCACTGCTGTCGGCTGTTCCCATTGCGGATCCGGACAACAAATCCCGACGCATTATCCTCACTGGAGATGTGCCCAGCCCGGCGAATCCGCCCTCAGGCTGTACTTTTCATCCGCGCTGCCCTCTGGCCAATGCCAACGGAGGCTTTATTGAGCAATGCCGTCTGGAACAGCCCGGACTCGTTGAAAAATCTGAAAATCACTTTACTGCCTGTCATCAGGTCTGAATGAAAAAGAACCTAAAAAAAATAGCTTTCCATACCCTTGGGTGCAAATTGAATTATGCCGAGACCTCGACGATCGCCAGAGATTTTACGCGGAACGACTATGAGATTGTGAACTTTTCGGATCCGGCTGATGTCTATGTGCTCAACACCTGCACGGTTACGGGTAATGCCGAACGCAAATGCCGTAAACTCATCCGGCAGCTTCGGAAACGCGCACCCCGTGCTTATGTCGCTGTAGTAGGCTGTTATGCCCAATTGCGGGCAGAGCAGATCGCCGCTGTCCCCGGTGTGGATCTGGTGCTGGGCTCAGCTGAAAAATTTGATCTACTTCATCATTTGGGGGAACATCCTAAAAACGGCACACCGGTAGTTCTCACAAGTCACAGGCAGGATCAGCTTGACTACCATGCTTCCTGGTCCGCCGGGACGCGTACGCGCTCTTTCCTGAAAATTCAGGATGGCTGCGACTACAATTGCTCCTACTGTACCATCCCCATGGCCCGTGGTCAAAGCCGGAACGGCAGCATCGGGGAAGTGCTTACCGCCGCACAGGCTATTATAAGCCGGGGCATAAATGAGATTGTCCTGACAGGCGTGAATATTGGAGATTTCGGGAAAAGTACAGGCGAATCCTTTACGGCTCTGTTGCGGGCTATGAAGGACGTTAAAGGACTGAATCGCCTGCGTATATCTTCCATTGAGCCCAATCTCCTGACCGATGAGATTCTCGAATTGATGGCCTCATCGCCTGTATTCTGTCCCCATTTTCACCTTCCGCTGCAGTCCGGTTCCGACAGAGTTCTGGGGCTCATGAAACGGCGTTACACCAGAGAAGATTATGCCCGGCGTGTAAACCGGATTCGCCAGCTGCTGCCGAACGCCTTCGTCGCCGGGGATGTGATAGTCGGGTTCCCCGGTGAAACGGCGGAAGATTTTCATCAAACCGTGGAGTTCATCCGGGAACTTGAGATCTCAGCACTGCATGTATTCACCTATTCGGAGCGCCCCGATACGGTCGCATTGCAACTGACCGGCGCTGTGAATCCGGCGGAACGGGAGCGGCGCAGCCGTGAATTGCACGACCTGTCAAAGCTGAAAATACAAGTTTTTTACAGCCGGGCTGTGGGTCAGACAAGAACTGTGCTTTTTGAGACCTGTAATGCCGGAAGGCTCACCGGTTTTACTGATAATTACATAAAGGTGACGGTTCCCGGCACCGGGGATCTGTGCAATACTCTTGCTGAAGTAAAACTGACCGGGAGAGCCGACGATGTTCTGAATGGAGAAATTGTGCAATGATCTCCGCACCCTTCATCGGGATTGCAGGTAATATCGGCGTGGGAAAGACCACTTTCACAAAAACACTTGCCGGACATTACGGCTGGAAAACCTTTTTTGAATCTGTTGTGGATAATCCGTATCTGGGTGATTTTTATGCGGACATGAGCCGCTGGAGTTTCAACCTCCAGATTTACTTTTTGCAGCACCGCTTCCGGACTCACATGGACATGGCCAATACCGAGGGCGGCGTGATCCAGGACAGAACCATTTACGAAGATGTGGAGATCTTCGCGCGCAACCTGAGTGATATGCACCTCATGTCAAAACGGGATTGGTCCACATACCGCAATTTATTCATGAACATGACCTCCTTTCTGCGCAAACCCGACTTGATCATCTATCTGCGGGCTAATATTGATACTTTGATCATACGCATCAAAAAACGCAGCCGTGATTTTGAAAAAGGGATTGATCCGGAATATCTTTATCGCCTGAGTATTCTGTATGAGCAGTGGATGAAGAGGTTGGATGATATCCCCGTACTCAAGGTAGAAACGGATGATTTTGATATTTTCAAAGATGAAACCAAACTGCGGGATATTTATCGCCAAATTGAAGAAAAACTATCCTGATGACAAGCATATCCCGGAAAAATATCGCTGTTTTTGCCTCGGGTAATGGTTCTAATTTCAGGGCGATTCACCGGGCTGTTACCGAGGAGGCTATTCCAGGAAGAATTGGTCTGCTGGTGAGCAATAAACCGGATTGCGGCGCCGTAACTTATGCAGTCAACAACCGGATCAGAACAGAGATCATAAATTTCAGAGATTATCCTGACAAACACTCACTGGGACGGCACCTCATGAGTATTTTAACAGCCCTGCCGGCAGATCTGGTTGTGTTGGCCGGTTTTATGAAAATGATACCGGACTCGGTAGTACAGGCCTACAAACACCGGATACTGAATATTCATCCGGCTCTGCTGCCCCGGTTTGGCGGAAAGGGGTTTTACGGCATACGTGTACACCAGGCCGTAATTGCTTCAGGTGCTAAACTGTCAGGCGCCACTGTGCACTTTGTCGATGAGATTTACGATCACGGGCCTATTCTGGCACAGGCGGCGGTTCCCGTGCTGGCTGAGGATACGGCAGAGACCCTGGCCCAAAGGGTTCTCGGAGTAGAACACAGCTTGTATCCTCATGCTGTAAAAGCCTTCTGTGAGGAGCGGATATTCTGGAAAAATAATATACCTTTTATCAGGAACTGATCAATGATCAAAAGAGCCTTATTGAGCGTTTGGTTTAAAGATGGTTTGGTGGAACTCGGCAAATTTCTTGCCGAAAACGGAGTGGAATTGATCTCCACCGGCGGCACGGCTCAAGTTCTCTCAGATGCCGGACTGACAGTGACTCCCGTGGAAAAAATTACAGGTACGGGAGCCGTCATGGACGGTCGCGTAAAAACGCTGGATCCCCGTATTTTCGGGGGAATTCTGGCCGATCGGGATAAACCGGATCATTTATTGGAACTCTCTAAGCTTGGCGGTGTCCCCATCGATCTCGTCGTAGTTAATTTTTATCCCTTTGTTGCTGAAGCGGTTGAAAGCGCTCTGGATCTGCGTGACGCCGTTCGGTACATCGACATCGGCGGACCTTCCATGTTGCGCGCGGCAGCCAAGAATCACCATTCCGTGGTGGCTCTCTGTCGTCCGTCCCAGTATGCAGATTTTATGGAAGTATTCCGACGGAACAATGGCCATATTCCCCTTGAAACACGCCGGCGTTACGCCGCTGATATATTTGAGCTGACCAGTAGCTATGACACTGCCGTCAAAGATTATTTTGGAAAGTCCGGGCAGGAACCGGGCGTCGAATTAAAACTCGATTTTGTGCGTTCAGCAGAATTACGTTACGGAGAGAATCCCCATCAGAAAGCTGCTTTTTATCTGCCAAAAGGAGCCGAACTGCCCTGGGAGCAGCATCAGGGGAAGGCGCTTTCCTATAACAATTATGCGGATATGGAATCGGCAGGCAATATTGCTTCCGAGTTTAATGAGATTGCCTGTTGTATTGTAAAACATGCCAATCCCTGCGGGTTTGGATTCGGCCCTTCTCCGGTCGAGGCATATCGCAGGGCGGTCACTACGGACCCCGTAAGCTATTTCGGGGGAATCGTGGGATTTAACCGCCGGGTTGACGGCGAAACCGCACGGGAATTGATCAAATCCTTTCTGGAATGCATCATCGCACCCGGTTATTCTGGGGAGGCTCTGTCCGTTTTCAGCAAAAAGAAGAATTTGAGGGTGGTATCCGTAACACGGCGCGGACTGACTGGCACAATATCGTATAAATCTGTGGCCGGTGGTTTGCTGTATCAGGAAAAGGACGGCGACCGGGGTGAACTGGATCATCTGCAGGTTGTTACCAAACGCAAACCTTCCTCTGCAGAAACAGCCGCCATGAATCTGGGTTGGAGGTTAGTACGGTATGTTAAATCAAATGCCATTGTATTTACGGATTCAGACCAGCTGCTCGGTGTGGGAGCAGGTCAGATGTCGCGGCTGGACTCAGTATTGCTGGCAATGCGCAAAAGCCGTTCGGCAGGGTTGAAAATCAAAGGGGCTGCAATGGCATCGGATGCTTTTTTCCCCTTTCCGGATGGGATTGAGGTTGCTGCCGAGGCAGGGATTACAGCGATCATTCAGCCGGGCGGATCTATCAGAGACAGGGAGGTCATTCGGCGAGCTGATGAACTTGAGCTTGCCATGGTCTTTACAAATGTTCGACACTTTTATCATTAAACAGGTATAAAAAATGGGAAAATTTTCATCAATTTCGAATCTTGTATCAGGCGATATTGCCATTGATCTTGGAACTGCCAATACGCTCATCTGGGTGAAAGGCCAGGGTATCATCATTAATGAACCTTCGGTGATCTCGCAGAGTGTTATCGACGGGAAAGTCATTGCCGTTGGCAAAGAAGCCAGTGCCATGGTCGGCAAGACTCATAAGGATATACGAACAATCCGCCCTTTGAAAGACGGCGTAATTGCCGATTTTAAGGCCACCGATGCAATGATCCAGGGGTTTATACGAAAAATGCACATCAGCCGGATTGCCCGTCCCCGCATTGTGATCTGTATTCCTTCGGGGGTAACGGATGTGGAGCGCAGGGCTGTGCGGGAATCCGCCGAGCGGGCCAATGCGAGTGAAGTCCACCTCATCGAAGAGCCCATGGCGGCCGCCATCGGTATCGGCATTGACATCAGCGAACCCAAAGGAAATATGATCGTGGATATTGGCGGCGGAACCACGGAAATTGCCGTGATCTCCCTGAATGGTATCGTAGAGATCGAGGCCATCCGTATTGCCGGTGATGAGCAGGACTCGGCCATCATCAGCTGGTTCAAGAATGAGCATAAACTGGAGATCGGTCAGAAAACGGCTGAAGCTATCAAATGCAATGTGGGATCAGCCGTGCGGGGAAACAGCACCAAAATTCATGTGAAGGGGCGGCATCTCGTATCCGGCATACCAAAAACCATCGAAGTGAGTTCGGATGAAATCAGACAATCTTTAGCAGACACTATTTTCCAGATCCAGTCCGCCATTAAACGGGCTTTGGAACGCACACCGCCGGAGTTGTCCGCCGATATCATCGAGTACGGGATTATCCTCACCGGCGGGGGTGCCATGTTGAGAGGACTGGATCAGCATGTACGTAATAAAACCGGGTTACCGGTGCATGTGGCCGAAGATGCGCTCTTTTCGGTTGTAAAAGGAACCGGAATTGCCCTTGAAAATCTGAAAAAATACAGGGAAATCCTGAAGTAGAATGTCTTTGATCCGCCTGGCATATCTCTACAGAGAGATACTTGCACTGGTGATCACGACAGTGGCCTCTCTGTTTATCTTTTTCACCAATTCAGCACCTGCAGTAAGAGCCGTGCAGGCTGACCTCGCAGGAATCACAAAAGTAATCTTTGCACCCCAGCGCTGGTACCGGAATATTCTCTCGGTCAAAGAAGAAAACCGGACACTTCAGGAAACAGTCGTACAACTGACCCTGCTGAATGCGAAACTGATGCAATACCGTTCTGAAAATGAACAACTCAGAAAAATGCTGAAATTCACGGAAGAATCACGCCTTGATCTGCTCCCGGCCCGCATCATCAATCAGAATCTCATGGCCTCCGTGCATACCCTCATGATTGATGTGGGTAAGAATTCAGGCCTGCATGCCGATATGGGAGTAATGGATGTCCACGGTATTATCGGCAAGATCATCAGCGTTGGGGAAAAAGCCTCTGAAGTACAGATGATAACCGACAAGAATTATAAAATATCAGTCAGGGTGGGTGATTCCCGTGAACTGGGAATATTCTCATTCGACCAGGGCTCGCTGGGGAAAATAGACGGTATCCGTAAAACACTTTCCCTCAAAGCCGGCGCAATTGTCTATACCTCGGGTATATCCGATATTTACCCGGCAGACATTCCCGTTGCCCGCATCGTTTCAACGCGGCAGGATGAGAATAAAGCCTTTCAGGATATCATTGTGGAATTGCTGGCTGATATCCATAATTTCGACTTTGTTTTTGTGATTAAAAATTGAGGAAACGGTGCTCCTGCGAATACCTGCCCTGTGCTGGGGTTGCCGAGGGACCTGCAGCACAAATGCAAAGAAGCTGCTGCATATAAGGATATGTTATTGATGGTGTTTATCAGATATAGCCTTGCTTTTCTCGTTCTTTTCCTGATCCAGACGCTGCTGCCCGGATTCTACTTAGGTAATTACAGTTATAAACCTGATCTCTTTCTGGTTTTCCTTACATATATTGCTATCCGTCACGACCGCCTGACCGGAACTGTAGTCGGTTTTATCATCGGTCTGATCATGGATATTGCAACCCAGGCTGCGCTTCTCGGAATTTATGCTTTTGTTAAATCCATCTCCGGCTACACACTGGGGACTTTTCATCAATACCGGACAATCTGGACCCGCCCCATAAAGCTGGCCTTCCTTTTTTTCTGTTATCTGCTGCATTTTTCAATTTTCTATTATGTCACACTCAACGGGACAAATGCTTCCCTGGCACTTGGAGCGCAGCTGGTCTTTTTCCACTCTCTTATCACTTTGATTCTCGTCCTCGTTTCTGACAGATTTTTCTTCGATTTTTATTTAGGCCGAAATTGACAGTCTATAAACAGAATATTCGCCACAAGTCTTCTCTTCTGATCTGGCTGGCAGGTTTCATTCTGATTTTGTTGGGGTACCGCTTTTTCGAGCTGCAGGTAGTGGATTATCACAAATACTGGAGTAAAGCACAATCCAATGCAGTGCGCAGGATCAGCGTCCCGGCACAGCGGGGAATCATCTACGACAGAAACGGTGTATCCCTGGTGGATAATTCCCCGATTTATGATATGAAGGTCATCCCGGTGGATGTCACAGAGACCTTTAATTACAGTCTTCTGGCTGATGTCACCGGCTTGAAAGAGACTGATTTGCGGCAGAAAATCCAACAGGGGAAGCGGGGCGTCTCCCGTTTTAGACCTCTGTTGATTCAGCGGCATATAGGTTTTGAGATAATGGCCAAACTGGAGGAGTACAAGCTTGAATTACCGGGACTCATTTTTTCCCAGTTACCGGCCCGGGTCTATCCAGATTCCTGCAAATTAACACATTCACTGGGGTACCTGAGGAATATTACGGAAGAGATAATCCAGAACTCAGATACGACTTTGAACTACCGTCCCGATGATATTTACGGAGCGGCCGGACTTGAGATGAGTTACGAAGCCTATCTTCGCGGTCGTGACGGTGTGGAATTACATACTGTGGATATTCTCGGCAGAGACCTGGGAGTCTTACAGCAGGAGAATTATTATCCTCCCGTACCCGGTAACCGGCTGGACCTCTGCATCGACGCCCGGTTGCAGTTAGAGGGGGAGCGACTGTTGGCAGGTCGCCGGGGTGCTCTGATTGCTATGGACCCCGTAAACGGTGATGTCCTGGCCTATGTGAGTTCCCCTGACTATGACCTGGATTCATTTGTGGGCCCCATTCCCTACAATCTGTGGAATAAATGGAATACGGACCCCAATCGCCCCTTACTGAACCGTGTGATCAATGGTACTTATCCTCCGGGATCCGTTATGAAACTGGTCGCCGCCGCCGCCGCCCTCGAATATAATTCCGTCAGTCCGGCCTGGACCGTGAATTGTACGGGTTCCTATCAATACGGAAATCGCACTTATCACTGCTGGAAGGAGGGGGGGCATGGAATTGTCGACCTGAAAAAGGCGATCAAATATTCCTGCAATATTTATTTTTATCATTTGATCCAGCAAATGTCTTTGAAAGAATGGGCTTCGATGGCACGGGCCTTTGGTTTCGGTTCGCGCACCGGGATTGATCTGCCTTTTGAATCCAGGGGTGTTGTTCCCACAAAAAAATACCTCGACAATAAATATACCAGCAGGGGTTGGGCCAGGGGGAATCTGTTGAGTTTTGTCATCGGTCAGGGTGATGTACTGGCAACCCCCGTACAGGTCGCTCAGATGATAAACCTGATAGCACATAAAGGTCAGACCTGCAAACCCCATTTATCAAAGGAAGTCATGTTAACTCCCTTTCGTCTTGACCTGAAATCCTCGACCTGGGATTTTATCCAAAAGGCAATGTGGGAAGTTGTTAACGGAGAGCATGGCACAGGCAAAGCTTCAAAGATCGCAGGCCCGGCTGTGGTGAGGGGGAAGACGGGTACTTCCGAGAATCCCCATGGTGAGCCGCATTCATGGTACGGGGGCTATGTCACCCTGCCGGGAGGCCGCATGATGAGTATTGCTGTCATCGTTGAAAATGGCGGCAAAGGTTCCCATGTTGCAGCACCTATGGCCAAAGAGATGTTTCAATTATTTTCAGATCTGTATTCGACGGGTGGTTAATGTTAAATAAAATTATCTCGACTTCCAACAGTATCCGCGTGCAGGCCAAAGTGATTTTGCCTGTGATGGTTCTTTTGGTCATGGGACTGATGATCCTGAAGAGTACCAGTAGTCAAGTACTCTTTTTCGACTCTACACTTTATAAACAGATCATTTGGATAGGGCTGGGGATGTTTGCATTTTTTCTGATCCAGTATATCAGAATCCAGGTTTTTTATGAGTATGCTTACATCCTCTACGGCCTCATGATCCTGGCTTTGCTGATGACCTATGCTATGCCGGCAATTTCAGGGTCACATCGCTGGCTGATCCTGGGGCCGGTCAGGTTTCAGCCCTCTGAATTGGGGAAAATGATAGTGATTTTTACGCTGGCAAAATTTCTATCAGACCGCAGGGACCAGTCCCATCCGATAAAAACCGTGCTGCTGGCGTTTTGCCTGTCCATAATTCCGGCGTTAATCGTTTTTAAGCAACCCGATCTCGGCACTGCGATAATCTACATTGCCATAACCGTTCCCATGCTATTCTGGGCCGGAGTTCATCCCTATTATCTGTTTTTGCTGATCTCACCATTCGTCAGTATTCTGGCAGCCTTCAACCTGATCGCCTTCTATCTGTGGATCGGCCTGGTAATCCTGATCCTGATTTACAATCAACCAAAGCTTTGGGTGGGGGTTGTGACGGTTTTTATAAATATCGCTTCGGGTACGCTGTCAACATTTATCTGGAATCACCTCTATCCCCATCAGAAACAGCGAATTCTCACATTCCTGGATCCTGCGATGGACCCAAGAGGTGCAGGATATCAGATAATACAATCCATCACGGCAATCGGGTCCGGAGGATTTTTAGGGAAAGGCCTGGGGCAGGGTACACAGACACATTTACGTTTTTTGCCGGTTCGGGATACCGATTTTATCATCTCCGTGCTGAGTGAAGAATTGGGATTGATCGGCATAATAATCGTACTCATTGCTTTTTTCGGGCTGGTTTACTGGATAGTGACATATGCCAGATTCGTACATAATCATTTTTCTAGCCTGACACTTGTTGGCATCATCTCAATGCTTTTCGTGCACATGTCGATAAACATGGGCATGACGGTAGGGTGGCTGCCCGTCACGGGACTGCCGGCTCCTTTCATCAGCTATGGCGGCTCATTTCTGCTAACCTCAATCGCTGCCATCGCCCTGGCTAACAATATCATTTCGAATGATATCTAATGCCGGTATGTACTGCCCGGCTTGCATTTTCTTCATCATAACCTTGGTTGATCCGGGCATTTTTACAACCTGGGAACTGTCCAAATTCGGGGTTTCCGCGGTGTTCGGCATCAGAGCCTTTGGAGTTATTCTGGCGCATTGCTCCCTATGGTTTTATTCCTGTAAATTTACTCATGTGTTTAATCGGGAAAACAGGGCTTAGAA
Source organism: Fidelibacterota bacterium (assembly GCA_024277615.1). GTDB lineage: Bacteria > Fidelibacterota > Marinisomatia > SCGC-AAA003-L08 > JACNLC01 > JAADGM01. Next base: position 48,647 of record JAJRUW010000054.1, read on the forward strand.
TAAAAAAACAACTTCTTCCCCTTTTAAAAATAATTCCAGTTTTAGTTCTTGTCTTTACGGTTTTCAACTGTGCCGGCAGGGCTGTTAGTCCGGGACCCGGGACTTCAGATAAAATTGCTGATTTGGATCAAGAGGTAAAAAATCTTGAAACAATTCAGGCAGAAGAAACCGCCAGACTGGGGAATCGTCTTAAAATCGTTGAGGACCGCACGATTTTTTCGGACAGTATCAGTTTTGAAATGCAGAATGAAATTGAGAACCTGATGACCCGCATTGAGCTGCTTGAGAAAAACACGGCTAAGGTTTTATCAGGTAATCAGCAGGGTAATAGTCCCGATCTGACCGTGTTAACCGATGAAGAATACCGGGCAAAGTACATTTCAGCGCTGGCATCCTATCAGAACGGTGACTATTCCGCCGCCGAAAAGGCTTTCCGTGAACTTCTGCAGATAAACCCGCTTCATGACCTGGCGGATAACAGCCAATACTGGATCGGTGAGATTTATTATGCCAGGAAAAATTATCGTCAGGCTCTGGAGGAATTCCAAAAAGTCATGGACTTTAAAGACACCAATAAAGCCGATCATGCCCTGTTCAAGATAGGCCTGTGCTATCTGAATCTCGGTGATACACAACAGGCCAGAGCAACCTTTTTAACTCACGTCACCAAATATCCGAACAGCGAACTGTATTCCCGCTCGAAGTCTTACTTAGATCAAAATTAATTTCCAGGATTATTATGGCCTTTAAAATTTATTATCTTACTTCCGAAACAGCGCCTTTTTGCGGGACTAATCTGATCAGCAAATTAACACGCAAAGTGTCAACGATCTATAATGAAGATCCGGAAATTGATATTCGCGTCGTGCAGCCGAAATACGGTTTTATCAGTGAGCGGAAATATGTCATCAGAGAGGTCATCCGGCTCCGGGAAATTCCGGTTAGCTTCGGTGGGGAAACCAAACTGGTCAATTTGAAATCCGCCTTTATCCCTGAGTCCAGGGTACAGGTCTATTTCATGCAGTACGATGAATATTTCAAGCAGCTGCCGGAGTTGTTATACAAAGCCCGAAACGGCCGGATCTATAAGGATAATGATGATAAATTCACTTTTTTCAGTGAAGTAACCGTAAAGGCACTTAAGCTTTTATTCTGGGTCCCGGATGTTATCATCTGTGCTGATTGGCAGACGTCCATGGTTCCGGCAATTCTGAAAAAATACGCCCGCGAGGATGAATTTTATCAGAACATAAAATCAGCTTTTATTTTGTCCTGTGACAACCCGGATTATCGGTATTTCTCAAAGGTAACATACGAGAAAGTTGGCCTGGAACCTGCCACAAATGACAGCGTACAAGACAACCTCAAATTTGCTGTCGAGAACTCCGATTATTTATTTACCGTAGATGATGAAAACTCGACGTTAACAACCCGGTTGAATAAGGACTCAAAGCTTAAGAATGCGCTTAATAATCGAAAGAATACCCTCATTAAAATTCCCAAAGAAGCAAAGAGGGAAGATTGGAAAGCCGCTGCTGCCACAATCAAATCCACTTTATTGGCTGACTGACACACACACTCCATGAGTCATAAAATAAATCCGACAACCAGTCTGCTGCTGGGAGGCCTTCTTCTGCTATTTTTCATCAGCTGTGAATCCAAACCAGTTGACGTGGAATTGGGTGATAATAGCAATAATCTGGCGGTATGGAATTCCGGGGAAATCTCCTCCGACACCTTTCAGGACAGTCTCAGTGTGGCAACAAGTGAGCGATTGTATGCAGGGCGCATCGACCAGGACCATCGAAGCTATGTGCTGTTACGTCTGAATCCCGCGACCTTAAGCCAATCTGAAATATGCAGTACTCCGGCTGACAGTATTCTCTTTAAAACAGCCCATTTACAACTTAAAACATATTCTACGCTGCCTAAATATCCCCGCACTGAAGATCCCTATGATCAATGGACGCCGATTGCAGGTGAAGATGGGGAGTCGGGAGACGGCCACTCCACACCGGTCCCTGATGAATTGCCCACCCTGAAAGCCTTCTGGCTGGATCTGAGTGATGCCGGATTTGACTGGGATGAGCAAACCGTTTTCGGGTTTTCGGATGATTCAACTCTATCTCTGGGGAATCTGCAGCTGGACCTCAACTCCCCTGATGGGGAAGAACTAAAACTATACACGCAACATCATGGCATCAGTATTTATTTTGAACCGGCCGATGAATCGAATGAAGAAGGGCCGGATACGGAATCCATCATACGGGCTTTCTGTGCGGCTTCCGAAAGCGACTATGCCATTCTGCTCACCGAAACAGATCCGGGTTCATTGGTTGAAATATATTCGTCAAATTATTTGTACACGTCAAACGTACCGGCACTCGATATCGAATATGATACTTATCAGATGGTGGATTCAACCCTCACAAAATATAATGTTCTGGGGGTCAGCTCGGCCATGGAGAACGTGGTCGCCAGAATCAGCGGAGAAGGCACTTCACTGCCGGGGACAGTCCTGCTTTTCGGCGACAGTCTGAATGCAATCGTAGAAAACGGAACACTGACGCCGGTCATCGGTGATGCCCTGCTGGACAGTGAGGTTGTGGTGTGCAATATTTCGCTGCAATTAGCGGACAACCCGGTTGACACGACCCATAGTATAGATTTTTATTTTCAGAATGTTCATCTGGCCAGTACCGATCTGGACCCTGCCGGTGATGATTTTGACGGCAGCGATACGACCTTGACAGAGAACAATTCGTCCTTTGACGATGGAGAACTGTTTTCAGACTGCGGTGCGGATAATATCTGTAATGAAGATGAACCGGGTTATCTTCCCGAAGGCACCGAGGGAAATGGTATCTGGGATGCGGGTGAACAGTTTGAGGACACGGGGATTGACAGTCTCTGGAGTTTCGAAGAAGCCGGATATGATCCGCTTACCAATCCTGACCCTGCCGGTGATGATTATAATGTGGACCCCGCCCATGATAACTGGCGGGATTGCGGGGCTGACGGCCTTTGTGAGGGGGATGATGACTATCCCGGCGCTGATGAGGGTGAGGGAGACGGCGAATGGACACCGGGAGAGGGGACGGAAAATAACGGCAGCTTTAACCTGATCAGCGAAAATGAAATGGAGGTATTTCAGGATACCGGCACAGACGGATTCTTTGATGCGGAAGAACCCGGGTATGACCCCGATACCAATCCGGATCCTGAAAATGATAACTGGTCTCCGGAAAATCCCACAGGAACCGAAGGTAACGGAGTGTGGGAGGCCGGCGAGCCATTTTTAGATGCCGGAGTGGATGGCCTGTGGAGTTGGGAAGAGCCGGGCTACAATGCAGACGGTACTGAAAACAACGACAGCTATGACAGCGGTGAAATATTTGAAGACTGCGGGTCCGATGCCCTCTGCAACGAAACGCCGGATACGGACAACTATAATCCCGATCCCAATGGTGATGATTACGATGCGGACACTGAAACCGGAACTGAGGGCAACGGTGTGCTGGATTGGACGGATGACGACGGGGATGGATACTGGGATGACGGCGAAGGCGAACAATGGTGGGACTGGGGCACAGATCAGGTACCGGACAGCCTTGAAATTCACTACGGCGCCAATAATATCGCCACTAGTCTGGGGTCCAATATCTTCGAGTGGGATTATGAAACCGATCCGGTTGCAGACTTTGAGCTCCCTTCCAATGCAGCAGATTATGATGCCGCTCTCTGGATCTCGAGGCTGCAGCATGATAACGGTTTCATCGAAGTGACGATTTCTGCCAAATCAGGTATTTTGGTTGACGGCATTCAATTTACACTGAATCATTTACCATTCGCCTATCAGGATACTGTGTTTGCAGGTAATCACCCAAAGCTGATTGCCGTAAACAGCGAAAAACTGATAGACGATGCTTCGCTTTACCGGGGACATCAATACGCCTTTGGAAGTCTCAACAATATTTTAATGATCAATTATGCTGACAGACTGAAAACCCTCCTGGAAATTAACGAACTCAACGCATTTATCGCCGATCACGAAGATGCCCTGATTTCCAGGGCCGAATTAAAATTATTTGTCGATCAGGATTCCTCGTCCGTTAAACAGAATATGCGTCTTTATGTGAAACGATTTACGGAGCCGGTGGACTTTTCTAACGCCGACTTCGTACGGGATAGTCTGACGGTCACTTCTGTTCTGACAACAGCGGCGTTTCTGAATATCCCGGCGGATGCTGACTCAGTCGTTATTGACCTGCGAGCGCTGATACAGGATTATGTCGTAGGATCCTTTCAGTATTACGGTCTCGAACTCGAAACCGACGGGTGGGATGATAATTTTTCACGGCTGGTTTTTAACAATCAGGAGGCAGCCGATTTGAAAAGGCGTCCAAAACTTCAAATATTGTACTCGGAATGAAAATTAAAAACTACCTTTTGCTTCTCCTGCTGGCCGGTTTACTCTCCGGACAGAATTCATCGCTTGCCTTCAGCGGCCTGGGTGAGAGAGTTCGTGCTTTTGATCCGGCTTCGGCGGCAATAGGTAATTCACAATATTTTTCCGGCCGTGCTAATGCAGTCGGTCTGACGGCACTGTCCTCTCTGTGGATGTCACCATTATCGCGGATTTACGCCAGCACCTCTTTCGGATTTGTGAATAGCAAGGCTCTGCCGGCTCAGCAAAATCAATATTTCCGAAATCTGTCCTTTATTTTTCCCGTGGGTCAGCAGAAAGCGATGTCCATTGGTTTACAGCCCGCAACCAGAGCAGATTTTTATATTCACGAGAGCCTCGGTTCCAATCCGAATGTTCAGTTTGGTGACCAATATTTTACCTCCATTACAAAATATCATGCCGTGGGTGGACTCTCAGAGCTGTATGCAGGATACGCTGCAAAAGTCGCAGAAAATATAAGTCTCGGAGCACAATGGACCTGGAGTTTCGGGAATCTCTTCCAGTATGATACTCTGCTTACCTACAGTGTAACCACAGATCCCTTAAGCGGCGAAGTGGTTTACGGAAACTTTGCCAGCAATGTTTCTACTCTGCAGCGTACCCACCGTTTTCACGGCCAGACTCTGGCCCTGGAAGGCCGCATCAGAGCACATAAAAACGAATTCGTTTTCTCGGCAATGGTTCAGCCGCATTTGACAGTCACAACAACCCATCGGTTCGGCAGCATCGGAGCGGCTCCTGAAGATAAACATACCAGCGGTTTTTCCCTGCGTTCGCTGGGTGCGGGCTATTCCCGGGTTTTAGGGAATCTGCAGGGTATTACACTGGAGCTACATCGAGTTGAAAATGAAAACATTCCTTCGCGGTTGGCCATCTTTCAAACACTCTCCGGTACCAGTAATTCCATTAACCTGGGATATTATAAAGTCTTCAATAATCCCAGACTCAGCAACTGGAACACACTCAATACCCGTGGAGGAGTTTTTCTGACACAGTTAAATAAGCCCGCCGGTACCTATTATGATTTCGGCATTACTCTGGGGATAGGAATTGATTATATTAAAAGTAAAAATGCTGTAGATTTAGCGCTGATTTTTGGACAAAGATCAAGTGAATTTGAGGAATTTTCCGGTGAAAAGTATGCCAGCCTGATACTTGGTTTCACTGCCGGTGAAATGTGGTTTATGAAAAGAAAAAGGAAATAACGAAAGATGAGAAAGAAAACGGCTATTGCATCCCTGTTGGTCTTATTTGGAGTGGCCTGTGTGCCTCCAAGTGAAGCACCCGTTGAAGAAAAAATTGATTATGCTGCTCGTGAAAATGAATGTAACAAATATATTAGTTTTGCCTATACAAATTACCAGAACAGAGATTTTGAGGGCGTCATTCGAAATTACAACCAGGCTTTATCCAATGGTTGCGGAGAAGGACATGCCAGTGATATATACCAGTGGATGGGACGAGCCTACATTGAAATGGGGAAACTGGACAGCGCTGCTTTTATTATCAGTAAAGGTGTTCAATATTTACCCGAGGATACACCGCTGCTCATGGTGGGTGGATGGACTGCCGGCAAGTTGGGCAATCTCGATGATGAGATCTACTACTATGATAAAATTCTGTCATACGACCCCGAGAATACGGAAGTGATGCAACTGCTCTCTGACATTTATGGTAAAAATAAAATGTACAAGGAACAGATTGTGATTCTTAATATGTGGCAGAAAATCGAACCGGACAATTCCGATGTATTGGGTGAATTGAAAAATGCCTCCTCAAAGCTGGGGTTGGATGTCCTGGATATCGACAAACACCGCTGGGAGAAGGATCCCGGGAATATACAGTACGGGCTGGAATATGTGGACGGTCTTATCGGTGCGGACCGCTATACTGAAGCAATTGACGTCTTGAATGAACTGCTGTATCACGATCAGAACAATAAACAGGTCTTAAAACTTTTATCGGAGTCTTACCTGAATGCCGGTAAAGCGGATGATGCCGAAAAAAGCTACAAAAGACTCTACCGCCTGGATAAATCCGATATCTCAATTCCCATTGCGCTCACTGAAATTTTCATTAACAAAGATGATTATGCCACGGCACTTGAATGGGCTGAAAAGGCTGTGACCAACAGCGCCGGTAACGGTGTGAGCTATTACCACCGCGCAGAAGTCTATTTCAGTTGTGCGGATTACTGTCAGCGTCAGCGGGAGAAATCCGAACTGAAGTTCATGGACAAGGTCGTTTATGAAATGGCCTATGAAGATTACAAAGAAGCCGTTGCCAGGGGTTACCTGCCTGCAAAAACCAGACGTGACTTCCTGAAAGAAAATTATATTACCACCAAAGCCGATTGGTTCATGCGTCCGGCAGATGAATATGATGTCTCGCCGGATGGAGATTGTTATGGCTGGATCAAGCGTAGTATCAAAAGAAAATAAAATGGTCATCGCCATCGGTAGTGATCATGCCGGTTTTGATCTGAAAAAAATGATCATCGGGCAGCTGCAGGCAGCCGGCTACACAGTCAGCGATCACGGGACAAATTCAAAGGCAGCCGTGGACTATCCGGAATTTGCCCATGCTGTCGGTAAAGCGGTTGCTTCCGGAGATGCGGAAAAGGGCATAGTCATCTGCGGTACCGGTATCGGCATGTCAATTGCCGCTAATAAAGTGCCGGGGATTCGTGCAGCCCTCTGTCCCACAACTGAACATGCTAAACTTAGCAGAGCCCACAACGACGCCAATGTTCTGGCTCTTGGAGCTCGTCTCACCTCTCCGGATGATATCCGTGCAATCATTGAAGTCTGGCTTTATACAACCTTTGAGGGGCATCGTCATCAAAGGAGAATCGATAAAATTGAAATATAGCTTATGATAAAAAGTCTACAAAATCAAGACCCTGAAGTGTATCAGTCATTATTCGGTGAATTGGAACGCCAGCGGGATACACTGGAGATGATCGCTTCCGAGAATTTTACGAGCCTTGCGGTAATGGAAGCAGTGGGCTCGGTGCTTACCAATAAATATGCCGAAGGGTATCCCGGGAAGCGCTATTACGGTGGTTGCGAGCAGGTGGACCTGGCCGAAGACCTTGCCCGGGCAAGAGCCCGGGAGCTCTATCAATGTGACTATGCCAATGTTCAGCCTCATTCGGGGTCACAGGCCAACATGGGTGTCTATCTCACTTTTCTGAAGCCCGGCGATACCGTAATGGGATTAAACCTGGCACATGGCGGGCACCTGACACATGGCAGTCCGGTTAATTTTTCGGGCAAGCTGTATCATTTTATTTCTTACGGCGTTTCAGAGAAGACGGGCCGTGTCGATTTTACCGAAGTCCGCAATTTGGCCCGGGAGCACAGACCAAAACTCATTGTTGCCGGGGGAAGTGCTTATCCCCGTTTTATAGAATTTGAACAATTCCGGGAAGTCGCCGACGAAGTTGGCGCCTATCTCATGGCGGATATTGCACATCCGTCGGGACTTGTAGCTGCCGGGCTTCACCCCTCACCCTGGCCCTATTGTCATGTTGTGACGACTACTACGCATAAAACATTGCGGGGTCCGCGTGGAGGAATGATCCTTGCGGGTAGTGATTTCGAAAATACCTGGGGCGCTGTGGCCCCGAAATCCGGCCGTATCAAAATGTTATCCGAACTGATTGACAGCGCAGTAATGCCGGGTATTCAGGGTGGCCCGCTCATGCACGTAATTGCCGGTAAAGCCGTGGCTCTCGGAGAAGCCCTGAAGCCTGAATTCAAAACTTATTGCGCACAAATTATTAAAAATGCCAAAGCCCTTGAAGAGGCCTTTCTTTCAAAAGATTATGATCTTGTTTCAGGAGGAACGGATACCCATGTATTGCTCATTGATCTCACAAGGCTCGCTGTATCGGGGAAGAAAACCGAGAGACGCCTCGAAGAAGCCGGGATTACCGTGAATAAAAACATGGTTCCTTTTGACAAACGTAGTCCCATGATTACCAGCGGCATCAGGATTGGTACACCGGCACTCACAACCCGGGGGATGGACGAGGATACAATGCGCCATATCGCAGGATTGATCGACAGAGTTATACGCAATATTGATGACGAGGACGTACTCCGTCAGGTTAAAGCCGAAGTAGCGGATGTCTCAAGTGCTTTTCCGCTGTATCCAGAACTAGGATAGACGTCCCCGCTCAAAACCAGCAGCAGCCCTGAGCCTTGCGGGGGAATGTCCCTGAAGCGGAATAATACCCCCCATGGCACTATCTCGACTCTTGCGGACTTTCTGAAAAAGGATGTATAATTCACCATGTTTCGCGTGATTTTTTATCCAATAAGAGGTATAATACAATTTTTTGAAGGAATCGGCCGCTATTTTTTATTACAGCTGATGCTTTTCCGGTCCTTTACTTCCTGGCGCTTAAACCTTGTCAATACAGTCGATCAGATGATGCTCATCGGCGCCAGGTCGATCCCCATAATTATCCTGACAAGTCTGTTTTCCGGAATGGTGACAGCCGTGCAATCCGCCTACCAGTTCAGTTCTTTCATTCCTTCGTATTATGTGGGCAGTGTCGTCGGGGAGTCCGTCCTGCTGGAGTTAGCTCCCATGATTACGGGATTGGTTCTCACAGGCAGAGTAGGCGCTACGATCACTGCAGAAATCGGAACCATGCGGGTAACCGAACAAATTGATGCACTGGAGTCACTCTCCTTTGACCCCGTGGGGTATTTGGTACTGCCCCGGGTGCTGGCGGGTACAATTATGTTCCCCTTCTTAATTATCATTGCTGATTTTTTCGGTGTTTTTGGAGGCTGGGTATCAGCAAATGCTCAGATGAATGTTTCGCTGTTTGAGTTCATCAAGGGTTTCAAACAATGGTTCACTCCCTGGGATGCCTGGTTTGGGTTGATCAAAGCCGTGACATTCGGTTTTGCGATCACCAGTATCGCCTGCTACCACGGGTTTTACACCAAAGGCGGAGCCCAGGGCGTTGGGAAAGCAACGACCATTACCGTTGTGGTTTCCTGCGTGACAATTGTTTTCCTGGATTATGTACTGGCGGCCCTGTTCCTATGATCCGGGTCGAAAATCTCTACAAGGAATTAGGTTCAAAGCCGGTTCTGAAAGGGTTGTCCTTTGATGTGCGTGACGGTGAGACTTTTGTCGTGATTGGGAAAAGCGGCTCCGGGAAAAGTGTCCTCTTGAAACATCTGATTGGGTTGTTAATAGCAGATTCAGGCATAGTAATGATTGACGGAGAAAATATCGGAGAACTTTCCTTTAAAGGATTACAGAGATTGCGGCGAAAAATAGGAATGGTTTTTCAGTCCGGTGCCCTCTTTGATTCAATGACGGTGGGTGAAAATATTGCCCTGGCGTTGAGCAGCAAAAAGGAGTTCACAAAATGGACCGTTAAAGAAAAGGTCAAAGAAGCTTTGGAAATTGTTGACCTTGCCGAAGCGGAGGACCTGATGCCTTCAGAACTTTCCGGTGGTATGAAAAAACGAGCCGGATTTGCCAGAGCCATTGCCCTTGATCCTCAGTACATCCTTTATGATGAACCCACAACGGGACTGGACCCGGTGATGACAGACATGATCAACCGTCTTATGATAAAATTTAAGCAGCAAAAGGAAATTACTTCTGTCATAGTGACCCACGAATTACGAATTGTCCGTGATGTGGCCGACAGGGTTCTCTTATTGAACGAGGGGAAAGTGGCCTTCAACGGCTTACCGGCTGAAATAGAAAAATCAGAAGATCCCGTCGTACGTCAGTTCATGACTGGTGACAGCACGCTTGCAATAGGGGAGAAAATATGAAAATATCGAAAATATTCTGGCTGGGACTCATCATCACTGTAGCCTCTGTGGGCTTTGTGCTGGGGCTGCTGTATCTGCAGGATATATCTTTTACAAAATCTAACTATACATTTACCGTCATACTTGATAATGTGCAGGGCCTGAACCGGGGTGATAATGTGAGCATGCTGGGCAAGCGTATTGGTAAGGTTGCCCGCACAAAGATCATCGGTAAACAGATTGCACTTGAATTATCCATTGATAATGCTTTTGCGCTGAGTATTCCTGTGGATTCCAAAATTGAAATTAAGAGTGAAGGTCTCATTGGTGAAAAATATGTCTCCATCACGCCGGGAACCAATACCAAACATTCCATCCGTCCGGGGGATACGGTGCAGGGGACCCGGGAAGTTGATCTCTCGGAAATCACACCGGGAATTATTCCTCTGACGCAGGATCTGGGCGTCTTTGCCAGACGGTTGAAGGCAACTCTGGGTGAGGCGGAAAAAGAAAAAATCGTTGCCACCATTCACCATTTGGAAGAACTCACCGGTGAAATGACTCTGCTGGTGGAAGATTTCAGAGCAACATTAACGGATAGTGAACGAGTAGAAATACAGCATTTCATTCGGAATATTCGTGATATCTCCGATACTCTTAAAACGAATCTGACGATGGATCTCGGGAAAGTTGATTCCATCCTGGATGATATTTCCAAGGTTACAAACAAGTCTGAAAGCCTGGCAGCTACTATTGAATCCCTGCAGAAATCCGCCGATTCGTTTTCAAAAAGCGCCAAATCATTCGGCGCAGCGGTTGAAAAAATTAATCTTGCCGTCGATAAGCTGGATTCTACCAAAGGTACTCTGCCAAAGTTTCTCAACGATGATTCAATCTATAACAATGTTGACAGCCTGGTCTATGACCTGCGGTGGATTGTCAACGATTTTAAGGAACACCCGGGTAAATACCTGAAAGCATATATTAAGTCCAAAAAATAATCCGTAAAGATGAAAACTGAAAACTTTGAACATCTGAAAGAAGTGCTGGCCTGCCCCGTCTGTAAAGGAGTGTTGAAATATCACAAAGCAAAAATGGTTTTCAGCTGTGGAGCCTGTCATCTGTATTTTCCTGTTAAGAACGGAATTCCCATACTACTGTTGGAGAAAGCGGAACATTTTGACAAATAGAACATTTCTCAAGTCATGTTTAATTTGTTTACAAAAATAAAACTGCTTTATATTCAGCTTTAATTTAATGGAGAATTTATAGACTTTCGCTAATAGGATTGCGGATCTCATGTGAGATCTGAAATTGTTGAACAAAGTATTTGTTGTTTTGCAGGGGTCCTGTGCGTTGGTCTGGTTTATAAAAAATAAACCGAGTTTAGCTCATGGGCCTTGCTCGGTTTTTCGTTTTTTTGGAGGTGCAGTTTCAATGAAGTGGATTTTTAAAGTTTTGGTAATAGTCCTGTTAGGAGCTAATTTGCAGGCGGTAGGTGAAGCAGGGGCAATTTTTCTTCTTATCGTCCCCGGAGCCGCTCCGGCATCTTTGGGAGAGGCCCAGGTGGCAAAAGCAGATGATGCCTACGCAACCTTTTTTAACCCTTCAGGGCTGGCTTTTCAAAGAGGTCGCGAGATAGCGCTGATGCATGTAAACTGGCTGCCCAACCTGGCAAGAGATCTTTACTATGAGTTTGCAGCCTATCAGCAGCATGTGGAAGGCCTGGGTACCTTCGGCGGACATTTGGTATTTCTGAATCTGGGTGAACAGATCAGGACCGATGAAAACGGAAATGAAATAGACAAATTCCGCAGTAATATGTGGGCTATCACCGGCAGTTTCGGCACTAAAATAACACCCCGCTCTTCGATCGGTGTCAGCGCTAAAATTTTCCATCAGAATCTCATCAGTGTAACAACCGGTGCCGAGAGCGGCAGCGGTAAATCGACTGATTTGGCCTTTGATATCGGGTATTTACTGAAAATGAAGAAAATGAACTTTGGCGTTTCAATTACGAATATCGGTCCTAAAATATCATTTATCGATGCGGCTCAGGCTGACCCGGCACCCACTAACATGCGTATCGGCATTGATGTGGAACTCTTCAATGACGGATTTAATAAAGTCAACTTCCTTTTTGATACCAATAAACTGTTGGTGGCTTCATATCCCAGCATGGATTGGGACGGTGACGGGCTGATTGGAGGCTGGGACAGCAAAGGTCACGAATCCCCGGGTAAGGATTATAATAAAAAGGGTGATCTGGAAACCGCTCACACCGATAAAGTATTCAAGGCTCTTATAACATCGTGGCTTGATGATTGGTATTTCGGTGGGGATATTGATAAGAATTCCGACAGAAAAATTGGCGGTTACCAATGGAACGATCTGGATGGCGACGGAGAAATTTATCAGGGTACCGACTCCAACATAAATGGAAATGATTGCCCTCTCTGTGAGCTGTATCAGGATGACACGGGAATCTATAATGATGAGGGTGAAATTGAGAAAGGAACGGGCAAGGACCGTTCTTTCAGCACTGAATTCAAAGAAATGGTTTACAACTTTGGCATCGAATATTGGTACACCACTTATTTTGCTCTGCGGGCCGGCTATATCTATGATCAGGAAGGCAAAATAACTGTGCCCACGTTCGGTGCCGGGATTCGATTTGAGAAATACGGATTTGATTTCGGATATACTGCCGCTGACAAGGGACATCCTCGGGGTAACACCATGTATTTTTCCCTGAACATGCTATTCTGATCTTTCTCTTTGAAGAAATATTTTTTTCTCATTCTGATTTTTACTCTGGTTCAGGCTGATGAGATCAGACATTACCTGCCCAGATTAAGACCGTCTGTTGCGTCAACCAACTCCGAACCGACTCAATTAATTGGGCTCATGGTGGAATTCCAGGATGAATCAAACGATCCCGACAGCATCCTCACAACCGGTAACGGGCACTTTCTTACCGCTTCCGACAGCAGTAGTTATCAGGACAGGTGCGATGGAGGGTTCTTCGTTGACCCGCCACCTCACAATACTGCTTATTTCTCAGATCAACTGATGGCCGTAGCCAATTATTATGAGACCGTCTCAAACGGAACGCTCTCAATCGACGCTTACATGATTCCAGGTGTCTATCAACTGAACGGTCATATGTCGGAATATGCACTGTCGGATACTGCCCTTGGAAGGCTTTTTGTTGAAAGTGTTGAGCTTGCACGAGCTGAGATTGAACCGATTTATAGTGAAAATTCTCTCATCGTTGTCTTTCATGCAGGCATCGGTCAGGATTTCACTATGCCTTTTCTGGATCCTACTCCGCTGGATCTTTCCAGCGCTTATATCGACCCTGAATTACTGGCTGGGCAACCTGCCCTCTATATCAACGGCTATGAGATTGACAGGGGGATTCTGCTGCCCGAAACGCAAAATCATATCTATTATGACGTGATCGAGGAAATATTTTCGGGCCAGTCGGATTATTGCGATTACCAGCTGGGTATGACCGGAACCTTTGCTTTTCTTATGGGATATGCCCTTGGTCTGCCGCCTTTGTTTGTGACGGAAGATGGTCCCCCGGGAGTGAGGCAGGGTGATGCAGGAGTGGGTGTTTTCGGTCTGATGGACCAGGGCTCAAACAACGGGCGGGGTGTACTCCCGGCACTACCCACGGCCTGGTCGCGTATTCTTAAAGATTGGGCTGCACCGGTGGCTGTTTCCACGGCAGCGGATATCGATGTTGGCACAGATCAGATTTACCGGATTGATATCGCCGATTCCGAGTATTTCCTCATCGAAAACAGAAAAAATTTCATCGATGATGACATGGATATAGACGATTACCGTTACTCAGACACCTACCAGATTTCAAATAATATACCCGGTCATTATTTCGATGTTTTGCTGGATGTCCTCGGTGATTCAAGAGTTTTTGTGGACCCGGAAACTCAGGTCATACTCGGCTTTGACTCCTATGATTACGGCTATCCCGGTTCCGGTCTTTTGATCTGGCACATCTCTGAACCGGATCCTGACAGCCTCTTTTCAGGTATCAACAACGACCGCTTGAATCGAGCCATTCAGCTGGAAGAAGCAGACGGCGCCGTGGATATCGGCTTTCCCACTACCGCTCTGTTTGCAGACCCGTCCAATGGATGGTCGTGGGATATGTGGTATGCCAATAATGAAGCCTATTTTTTCGCCAATCCGGCCGAAGAGCTGGAGAACCCCGACAGACTGCTGCGGTTTGCAAATCTGACCAATCCCAATACACGTTCTCATGAAGGAGCCGAATCTCTGATCAGTATCGATAATATCGGTCCGGCTGGAGACAGTGTTCATTTTCAATTTAACCGCTCCGGTGATGTCCCCGTAATTGAATTGGGGAGCAGTAATATCACCGTAGTCGGTTCCGCCTATTCAAGCGAGGATTCAAGCGCCACCGTTTTCTATCTGCAGGGGGACCAATTATTCAGTCTGAGCGCCACGACCCTTGACTCAGTGATTACAGGTGAAGAACTTATCAGGGTTTTGTCAAATCCATCCTGTGGTGATACAATTATGATCGCTGCAGACCAGCTTGACACAATTTGGTTGGATGACGACTGTGAACGGGTTGATGAAGGACTTTCCCCAAGAGGCGTCATCGTCCCCCGGGGAATGATAAATTCTTTGGATGATATAGCTTTTACGGACTTGCAGACACAGGCCCTGGGGGATGTGGACGGAGACGGACTGGACGAATTGATTAATGTTGATGACGGCAATTTATTTGTTCTAAACGGCAACAACACTTTCGCCGACGGCTTCCCGCTGTATGGTTCTTTTAGCGGAACTCCGCTCATTGCCGATATCCAGGGAGATGAGTATCCCGAGATCATCTGCAGAGAAGACAACCGGTTAGTGGTTATCGACCATACGGGAACGATTGTCAGATCGATTGCATCCATGAACAAACAAGCCGGGTTAAGACTGATCCCGTTTTGGGACAGACAGTACACGGCTTTGGTTGATGGCGCCAGACTGTTACTGTTTCCCCTCGATTTCCCCCGCAGTTATTGGCTGGAATATCACGGGAATTCGTCGAATTCGGCAATTGTACTGGGTGAGCATATTGCCGCTACCGCCGCCCTCTCCGGGATAGACCTCCAACGAACTTATAACTACCCCAACCCGGTTACGGGTACAATGACGGTTTTTCGATTTTTTACCGGAGCAGATGTTCAGAGAGTTGACATCCTGATCTACGATGCCGGGGGATTTAAAGTCGCCGACTTGAAAAAAACGGACCTAACGCAGAATGAATATAATGAGATCCGTTGGGATGTCCGGGGGTTGGATGCAGGTGTTTATCTGGCCGAGGTCCGCCCTGACCGGGGAGAGTCCAAGCTCGTAAAAGTGGCCGTAATCCATTAATCATCCGGACAGGTGAAAACAATTTATCGAACCATCCTACCCTGCATTTTTATCCGTATGCTCAGGTCAATTATTCTGATTTTGGTTTTATTTCCGGTTGTGGCAGAGTCGCAGGGTTGGTATAATCATCCTGAGCTGAATTGGCAGACCTTTGAGACAGAGCATTTTATTCTTCATTATCATCAGGGTACCGAGCGCAGCGCCCGTGAAGCGGCCGTCGTCGCTGAAAAAGTTTATGGCCCCATCACCTCAATTTATCAGTTTGAGCCCGATTCCAAAACTCATTTGATAATTCAGGATACCGATGATTATTCAAATGGAGCCGCCTATTACTATGATAATAAAATTGTCATCTGGGCCTTGCCGCTTGATTTTGATCTGCGGGGCTCGCACCGCTGGATACAGAATGTTATCACACATGAATTTACGCATATTGTACAGATCGGGTCGGCCATGAAACTCCCCCGTCACATTCCAGGTGTTTATCTTCAATATATGGGCTATGAAAAAGAAAAACGACAAGATGTACTGTATGGCTTTCCCAACAGTATCATCTCTTATCCCCTGCCCGGTACGGCTGTCCCGCCCTGGCTTGCCGAAGGAACCGCCCAGCACATGTTCAAAGAGGCAAAATTTGATTTCTGGGATTCTCACAGAGATATGATCCTTCGTGATAAGTCCGTATATAATGCGGTTTTCAGTCTGGCGGATATGAATACCTTCGGCAAACGGGGCTTTGGGAATGAATGCACCTATGACCATGGCTTTGCTTTTGTTGAATATCTCGTAAACAGGTTTGGAGAAGATGTCCTGCGGAGAATTTCACAGTCCCTTAAAAAACCCTATAATTATTCGATCCGGAAGGCTCTTAAAGACGCAACCGGGACGGACGGATTGTTATTGCATGCGGATTGGGTGGAGCAGATGTATCGAGAGTACAGCAGCGAACTTTCCTCTGTGACCGCACTTGAAGTGAAAGGCAAGGTTATAGAGTCGGAAGGAACAACCAATCTGCATCCGGTGTGGGCACCCGATGGTAAAAGATTTGCTTTTCTTTCAAATCGGGATAATGATTATTTCGGACAGACGGACCTGTTTATTTATGATTTTTCCGATTCTTCTGCTAAAAAGATAATGAGTGGCGTCCAGACGGCGCCCGTCTGGTTAAACGATTCCACACTGGTTTACACCAAAAGAGGAAAACCCAATAAAAACGGGTCACGTTATTTTGACCTGTATCGCTATACCCTGCAGGATGAAGACGAAGAACGTCTTACCTTTGATATGCGCCTGACTTCCCCGGTTTTTAATCCGCTGGAAAATCGAATTGCGGCCATTACAACCTACGACGGGACCTCCAACGTGATGATAAGTGATGCCGACTCGATTGATTTCAAGCCCCTCACTCATGAAGCCAATGGCCTGCAGATGTTTTCACTAAGCTGGAGCGGCAATAGATTATTGGTTGATGCGGTTTTCGATCAGAGCAGATCCTTGTACGAAATAGATGCTTCCGGAAAACTCACTCGTCTTTCCGATGAAAATTGGGATACCAGAGATCCGCAGGAAAATAACGGAATAAGTCTGGCAGCACGAGATAAGTCCGGAATTTTCAATCTTTATGCCAGCATGGCCCGGGGAGAGGGGTATATTACAAATGTTGTCGGCGGGGCATTTATGCCGGATGTATCGAATGACGGGAAAATCCTCTATAGTTTGTATGAGAACAGCCGTTACAATATTGCCCTGCTCGATACGATGGTTTTGCTACCAGAAGCCGATGTGGGTTATACTCCTGAATATTATCGCTCAAATCCTTCCAGTGAGCTCATCGATGAAGGATCATCCGCAGAAGCAGCACCCTATACGGATACGATGTCGAAACCGTTTTTTCTGCCCCGTCTGATGGTAGATTACAACACTGTAAAGCCTGGGTTTTATGCCTATGCCAACGATGTACTCGATAAATTGTCCATTTTTAGCGGTGCCTCTTTGAATACGCTGGGCGATAAAGACCTGTTTCTGCTTTTCGAATTTCGCAAGTACCGTCCGACTTTTTTCACCAATATATACTGGATTTCCCGCAATATCAGTCAGAATCTGATGTATAACGGTTATTATCCTGTGGAGAGTGATCTCACGATACAGTTTTTCTCAGCTGATATCGGTGCCAGATTCCCCATCGGTCTGAATAAATTCTGGCTGCAGTACACCTATACCAACTACCGGGAGATCATCAACCAGGTCATTCGCCAGTCAGATAATACTCTCATCGGGCAGGGCAGGTTATCTTTCGACTATTACAGGGGGCATCAACTGTCACTGCGCTGGAAACTGAAGATGCGAAAGGCTGAATTCGCAGGGAATATGCTGCCTTCAAATGGCTTTCAGATAAATACCTCAACGGCCTTTGAATGGAATAACTTTATGGATGGTTTTGGTTTCAATGAGGAGTACAGCACCTATCAGCCTGAATTCAAACCAAATAATACGGCCAGAATCGAAGTACAGGCTGAAAAGAACTGGACCCTGAACCATGCACATAAAATTGTCAGCACTCTGGGGACCCGCATCGCATGGCTGAGCAACCATGATATTAACGATTTCTTTCAGTTTTACGGCGGTGGTATGATCGGTATGAAAGGCTATACTTTTTATGACTCCACACTGACCGGGACCTCGCTGTTTATAACGACAGCTGCTATCCGGATGCCGGTTTTTATGGAACGGAGTATCCCCATCGGTCATGTGAATTTTCAAAATCTCACACTGGGTTGGATTGCTCAGGCCGGAGGCGGGTTTTACGGAAACCTGCAGGATTGGATAAAAGACGGGAACTATAAAATATCTACCGGAGTGGAATTGCGACTAAGCGGATATTCATTTTTCGCATATCCTACGGCATTTTCTTATGAATATCATGTCCCCATCGGGGACACTGACCGGAGAGGGAAGCATTATTTCAAGCTGCTTTTTGATTTTTAATGTGTGTAAAAACACCTTCAGCGTAATTTTGCATCCCTGTTGATGAATTGAAATGATCGAATGAAACGGTAAAATCAAAGGTAATCATATGTATAAAAGAACTCTAATCTTTGCAGTCTGTATTCTCATGGGCAGAATTGTATCCGCCGGTATTCCCGACAACAGTAAACAACTGGCGTTTTATTATGGATTGCAGGATACGGCCGGTACGACCGTTGATACTTTGGCGCATCCTAATCTCAAAGGTGCCGATTACCGATACCCCGGCAGAGCCATGATCTACTCGGGAATTATTCCGGGATTGGGAGAGTACTATGCAGG
>JAJRUW010000001.1 GCA_024277615.1 Fidelibacterota bacterium
ACTTATCCGAGATCACACCGGAACTCATCAGATTAATTTCACAATGAAACAGAACTTACTGACGGTGGGGATTATCCTGGTAGCAATCCCGGTTTTTGTAATTTGCGGATTGCTTCTGTTGCTGATCTCAATTTTACGGCCGGTCCGGCTGCATGCTGCGGCCCGTACTGCGGCCAGAATAATTTTATTTTCCATGGGAGTAAAAGTGCGGATAACAGGCAAACTCCCGCCGGCAGGCCGGTATATCCTCATGGCCAATCACAGCTCCTTCATAGACCCCTTCCTGTTGCCGCTGGTATTAAAGGGCAAATATACAGGTATAGTTGCAGATTTCAATTTCAGGTACCCCCTCTGGGCCACGATTCTGAAACGTTTCCGGGTCATCCGTATTGACCGCAAAAACTCTGATCAGGCCATCGAGAATATCCGAACCGCTGAACGGCTGATTAAGACCGAAGGTTATAACATCGCCATTCTCCCTGAGGGCACCCGAACTCAAACGGGGAAAATGGGAAGCCTGAAAAAGGGCGGGTTTTATCTTGCCGTCAACACCGGTGTGCCCATATTGCCGGTTGGAATCGAGGGAGCCTTTCAGTTTAAGCCGAAGAACCGTTTTGCATTCAAGCCCCGTGTCGTAACGCTGAACATCGGCTCCCTGCTCCCGGTAGAAAAAAACAATACTGAAGAAATACCTGCATTACTACGAAAAACAGAAACAGCATTGAAAAGCTTGTCCGGCGAGTCGGTTTGATAAACTGTTTACGGTAACAAACTCATTGACGGTCATTGGACGGTTTGATTTTTTTCCCGGGTGAGTTTTTGAACAGGACGGAACGAATACCCCGCTCTTCTCCCCGGCGGATTTTCAGAATATTCGGCAGATGCTTAAAGAAACCGACCATTGAAAGAACCGCGGATATTTCGATGATCGGAGCGGAATAATGGAAATAATACAACAATCCGGGCAATGCAGCATACAGGGTAACTGAACCGACGGCAATATAATCTGAAACCAGCGAGAAAATTAGCATGGCGACTGCCAGGATCAAACCGATGCGCCAGTCAAATAACAGAAAAGCCCCCAACAGACTGGCAATTCCCTTGCCCCCCCTGAAACCGAGCAACACCGGGAAGATATGTCCCGCCACTGCGGCGCATCCGGCCAGAAAGGGCAGGATTTCCGGACCTCCAAAGAGATTCCTGATCAGGACTACGGCAAGGGCAGCCTTGAAAAAATCCACCAAAAAAGTCAGTATTCCCCATTTCAACCCCAGCACCATGGTCACATTGGAAGCACCGGCATTTGCCGTACCCCGTTCCCGGATGTCGATTTGATGGAAACATTTTCCGAGGATGTATGCAGTTTGAACCCCCCCCAGCAGATAACCGGTAAGCAGGGCGGTGATGTAAGAATTCATAATGGTCCGTTTTGGATGAATTTAGAAACCCGGGATTCTACAATACAAGCAGTAAAGACAACGTTTCACAGAAATATATCGCTTCTGCATAATATGAAGCGCCAACGAATCTGTTTGAGGCGAGCGACAGTGGTCACTTTTCTCTTTTCTCAAATCCCTTCAGACCTTTAATCTTTCGGCGTTCTGACGAAGCAATAAAGATCAAATGAGAATTCCATTCACAAAAGCACACGGTACAGGAAATGATTTTATCATTCTCTGGGAAGAGGAATGCCCTGAGATTATCCGTACACCGGAATTGATCTCGGCAATCTGCGCCAGAAGAACCGGCGTGGGTGCAGACGCCGTGCTGATTCTGTCGGCGATTCCGGATTACGA
Source organism: Fidelibacterota bacterium (assembly GCA_024277615.1). Classification (GTDB taxonomy): domain Bacteria; phylum Fidelibacterota; class Marinisomatia; order SCGC-AAA003-L08; family JACNLC01; genus JAADGM01. The sequence goes on from JAJRUW010000001.1 coordinate 1,797, forward strand.
TTTTAAAATGGATTATTACAATTCCGATGGCAGCTGGGAGACAATGTGCGCCAACGGCTCCCGTTGTGCGGCCCTTTATATGCTCAACCGCGGTCTGGCCGGTAAATCGATGCGCTTTGTCACCGGAGACGGTCCTCACAGGGTGGAATGCCGGGATGCCCGTCATATCCGCCTGCAAATGACACCTCCCCGCTATGCTGCCGAGCACCTGTCCGTGGCCGGTTACAGCTGGAATCATGTGGATTCCGGTGCGGCACATTTTGTGATCGATGCACCTGGATTCACCAGGGACAAGGTGAGCTCAGCAGCACCGGTTATCCGTCGTGCTGAATGCTTTGAGCCCCGGGGCGTAAATGTAAATTTTTACCAGTTGGAAGATTCCGGGACATTGCGGGTCCTCACTTACGAAAAAGGGGTGGAAAGTTTTATGCTTTCCTGTGGTTCCGGTTCTGTAGCCGCAGCCTATGATGCTGCCCGTAAGTTGAAGTTATCCAGCCCGGTCAGTGTACGTGTTCCCGGTGGAGAACTTCAAGTGGAATTCGATAAAAACTGGCAGGAAGTCTGGCTCACGGGCCCGGCCGTCCTTTTGTTTAAATCCAGCATCGAAACCAAAGAGTTGATATAATGTCTGAGACTATTACAATTAGAGATTTTAAGTTGGAAGATTATATGGCGCTTGTGCATTTATGGCAGCAAGTAGGTTTGCCCTATAAGCCCAAAGGCAGGGATGCAAAGGAGAAAATTGCCCGGGAGATCCTGCAGCCCACCGCCATTTTTCTGGTAGCAGAATCGGACGACCGAATTATCGGAGCCGTCCTGGGTACACAAGACGGGCGCAAAGGCTGGATCAACCGGCTTGCAGTGGCCCCGGGGTTCCGGGGACAGGGGCTCGGCCGCCGGCTCATCGAAGCGGCAGAACAGCGGCTGGAGGAAGCCGGAATCGAGATTGTGGCCTGTCTCATTGAAGACTGGAACACAATCTCGCAGGCCGTTTTTACGAAATGCGGCTACAGTCGTCACGACGATATTCATTATTTTAGCAAACGTAAAAACGCGGATGTCTGAAAAGGCCGGCCACCTTATAAGACCTCAAAAAGTCCGTCGGGGCTGAAGCACGTCTAATTCCACCAAAGGAACCCTGGCCGTTACCCTGGCCTTTCTGTTGTGGGGACTTTTTCCCATCTACTGGAAAGCTCTCCGCATGCTGCCAGCCTTAGAAATCCTAAGTCATCGTATAATTTGGGCATTTTTGTTTTTCGTGGTGATCATCTCGGTCCGCCGCAGCTGGGGAGAATTATTGCAGATCATCCGGCAGGAAAAGAATTTACTGATCCTGATGGTAACGGCATCTCTCATTACTATCAACTGGCTGGTTTTTATCTGGGCTGTAAATTCGGGTCAAATCGTTGAAGCGAGTCTGGGATACTTCATAAATCCCCTCGTTAATATATTGTTGGGTGTCCTGCTGCTGAAAGAACGTCTTGTACGCTGGCAGGTTGTTTCAGTGGTCCTGGCAGCTATCGGTGTCGGTGTGCTCACAGTCCAGGTGGACCGCTTCCCGTGGATTGCCCTGACGTTGGCACTTTCATTTGGGGGCTATGGATTTTTACGTAAAACAGCCAGAGCAGAATCTCTAATCGGTTTGACCGTCGAGACGGGTTTGTTGACACCCTTTATGCTATTCTATTTGTCGGTTGTTGTGGATACGCCCTGGGGAGTGGCTCCGACTCAGGGTGTTTTTACTTGGGTTTTACTGCTTGGGGCCGGCATCGTTACCGGGATTCCTCTGCTGTTGTTCAATTACGGCACACGAATGATCCGCTATTCGACGGTGGGCTTTCTGCAATACCTGGCTCCCACGCTGCAGCTTTTGCTGGGTATCATTCTCTATCATGAGACTTTTACCGCTGTACACATGATTTCATTTTCTTTCATCTGGCTCGGACTGATCCTCTATACAATTTCAGCAACGGGTGTCGGGAAAGCCCGCCTCTAAATGCCGTCTGCCCGCACGATCCGCCCGCCACTTTTAACGCTCCCGAAACATAAATTTGCATATAGTGCCACATTATTTGCAAATAATGCTTGCGCTGTGTTTTTATAGTGCCCTAATTTTCCGCTGATGAATATGACAGAAAATCAACTGCAACCGACTTTGGCCATTCCTGAAATCTTTCAGCCGGCCAGGGAATTACCTCCGACAATGGCCTTGGGCGTCATTGAAACGAATACCCGTTGGACGGAATTTATTGCTCAGCTCTCGCAATTTGGCGAGTTGGATATTCCGGAGACCCGGGAACAGTTGGAGGGTTTACTGTCCAGTGAAGGGGCGCCTGAGAAAAGAGCGGCACTTATGGCTGGTGTTGCCCGTTGTGAAATTGGTGAAGGCCGTTTCCTGGAGGGTGCCCAGCTGCTGGGATATGCTTATTCCCTGCTTCGGGATGACCAGAAAGAAGTCCGGGCCTTTGTGCTTTTGGAGATGGTTGGTTTTCTAGCGGTTCTTGGCAGCTATGATTCGGCCCTCATGATCCTGAGTACGGTAAAGACTCTCACGCATTCGGAATATCTGTTGAAGCTGGCCAATTATTATGGTCTCGTAAATGTCGGGCGCAAAGGGGATCTTTCGGTGATTGAGCAATTAAAGGCCTCGGCAGATTATTTCAAAAACAATGGCCAGATTGCAACCCTGGCCTACCATTACAAAAATATAGGCAATATTTTTGGTAAAATGGGTAATTTTTCTGAAACGGATGCCTGGTATAACAGAGCACTGGAACTCGCAGCCGAACCGCACTACCGTCATATCAAAGCGGCTCTGTTGCATGATGTGGGTATGCTGAAGTTCAGACAGGGAATGCCGGAAAAGGCCATCCGCTGTTTAAAGCAGTCGGCAAAAATGGCCGAAAGTTTTTATACCCGCAGCTATGCAATTGGCAATATCGGTTTTATTCATTATCAGGAAAAAGAATTTGCCCGGGCAATTGAATATTTTGAACGCTCGTTGGATATCGCAAAACGCTATGGCGTATTCCATCTGGTTCCCGGTAATTGTTATTACCTTGCTAACTGCTATGAGAGTTTAGGTAAACCGGAACTGACTGATTATTACTTTAGTAAGGGGGCCGAACTCTCACTGGAGCTGGCCCGTAGAAAATTTCCCATGAAAGGAGAGCGGCTGCGCATTATCGATGCCTATATTGCCTTTCTCAAACGCAATAAAACCCGGCCAATGAGTGCATATACACAATATGAGTTTTCATTTGCCCACGGGAAATCAATGAGTGTTATCCGCGCTATTTTTCAGAAATCTCTGATGGAAGTAGCCTGTCACAGAGCTGGTTCCGTGCAGGAAGCTGTCAAGAGACTTGAAATGGCCAGGCGCACCTGGTCAAAGACCCGGGAGCGGGTGAAGGGAATCTCAATGGACTCAATCCCGGAAAGCATTCAACTATTTATTCAGGATAATGAAACCCTCACCTGGAAGGAGATCAACCGCAAATTTGACGATCATCTGCTGGCTTATCTTTACCACCGAAACGATATGAATAAAAAGAAACTGAGCCTGCAATTGGGCCTCAACTACTCCAGACTCGTCACAAGATTCAAAGAAATTAATCCCGACATTCTGGCCGGGGGGAATAGAAACCTGACCCTCGCTAAGGAGGATTTATCATGATAGCATTTAAGATATTAAAAAGAGCGCTTTTAACCTTAATACTGGGTACAACCCCCTATCTGGTTGCCCAAAATCAGGCCGTTTTCAGTCTGGGGGCGCTGGACCTTGAAGCAGGCACCGTTGAAGTCTGGATTGAAAACGACAGTCCGGTACATTCCTTCAACATCAATGTCAGCGGTATAATCGTCAATGATGTTTATGGGGGGGCTGCGGAAGAATACGGTTATCATTTAAATTTTTCGGGACAGCACGGCAATTTCATCCATGGCTGGATGATGGGTATGGAGAATGATCCTATCCCGGCCGGTGAGCAGCTGCTTTTCATCATAAATTTTGAACCGGTCTATGATTTGCTGTGTATTTATAACGGACAATGTCAGGGTAATAATGATGATGAGTTTGATGTGGATTTGGACAATTGTCTGTCGCTTGAACCGGGAAGCGATTCCGGCTATTTCAATAATATCCTCAACGGCTATCTTTCAGAATATCTGGATTATGCCGAAGCTACAGGCGACAGTCTTGTAGCCTATGTGACTATTGAAGCCTCAGACGATCTAGATTTTGGAGATGATATAGGACTGCTTAGCTTTGAGGGCAATCTCAACTATGGGGACTGCAGTGACGAGATTGGCGAGATTCTCGTTGGATCGGATTTCTGGTACGGCGGACCGCTCACCATCCCCGCTTACGGAGCGCTTGATTTCTGCGACGAGGGCGGATTTCAGCTGCCCGGATTTACTCAGGGTGAGCCTATATCGGTGCACATTTGGGATGCCAGTGAAGCTACTGAATATGAGATGAACCTGACACAGCGGGACGACATACCCTGGAACAGCGGAAATATTATCATCAGCGATATGAGTATTCAGGCTTTGGTAGCGCTGGGTGGTGATTTGGATCAGGATGGTATGCTTAGCGTGGCCGATGCAGTCATAATGGTTGATTATATTCTGGGAATCATGGACTTTTCCGAGAGTGATTTCCAGACCGGGGATTTAAATACAGACGGAGATATTGATATCCTGGATGTGGTGGCTCTGATCGAGTTTATCCTCCAGGGTTAAGAGAAAACTTGAGAAGCAATTCTCAGCAGGAAAATGGATGTCTGCCAAGGACATCTAATAACAGAAAAAACGGAAATTCGAAAAAGGCCAAACGAGGGGTTGTGATTCAAAAATGATGAATGATCAAGCCGAATCACAGAGCTCCCTCGCCTGACAGACGGCTAAATTTATTTCGAATATCCCAAAGTAAAAAGGAGTAAAAATGAAAAGAATGAAAACGATAATGCTATCTGCAGGGATATTTGGATTGGCATTTCTCGGCAATCCCCTGAATGCCCAGGGCGGTATGCACGGCGGCGGTAACGGGGACGGTGATGGTGGCGGTTATATGAATGATTTCGAAATCGTTACCGTGACCGGAGTTGTATCCATTGACGAGACATTTAACATGGACCGCTACTTTCTGGATACGGATGACGACGGGACAGCAGATTATCAACTGAATTTCGGCCCGCCGGACTATCAACCCGATAGCGGAGCAACCCGGCCTGAAGACGGTGATACTGTAACCGTCACCGGCGCAGCTCAGCAAATGATGATGCTGGATTATGAGATGATCATTGTTTATGAGATCGACGGTCTGCAATGGTTCGACCCTGAAAACGGTGATGGCTATGGTGACTGTGGTCATGACGGTGGCGGGATGAACGGGGACCTTGAACTCATAACGACTTCAGGGGTTGTTTTGGTGGATGTCGAATATGAGTATCCGAGATATTACCTGGATGAAAATGGTGACAGTGAGGCCGATTACAGGCTGAACTTTGGCCCACCCTGGTATGAACCGGATAGCGGTGCTGTTCGTCCGGAAGATGGCGATACCGTTACCATTACCGGCGGACTGGGAAACTCAATGATGGATGACCTCTCCGTGATAATGGTCTATGAATTAAACGGACTGGTTTGGATGGACCCGACGGATATGGGCGGATACGGACACAACGGCAATGGTGGAATGGGTAACCACGGTGGTCACGGTGATAACGATGGTGACGGCAACATGCACCCGCATTGGGGTGACGGCGGTCACGGTGATTTTGAAGATGGTTGGGGGATGCACTTTGGCCACGGTCACGGCCATGGCCCTGGAGACGGTGACGGACATCAGTTCCCCGATTCTCTCGATGTCATTAGCGTTTCAGGCACTGCCATTGTTGAATCGCACATGGGGCAAGACCAGTATTATCTGGATGAAGACGGTGACGGTGCGGAAGATTATCGCCTGAATTTCGGGCCTCAGGACTATGACCCCGGTAACGGAGCCCAAAGGCCCTCCCCGGGAGATGAGATCACGATTACAGGTGCCTTCGTTGAGATGAATATGGGTGACATGATCATCGTTTTTGAAATCAATGGTCTCTGGTGGAGTGATCCCGGTGACTTCGAAGACTGGGGACCTATGGGATCCGCCGGACAGAACAATATCAGCCTGGTGAATTGTTTCCCCAATCCCTTCAATCCACAAACGACAATTCAGTTTGTACTGGGAGAGAATTCGATGATTGATGCCGGTATTTACAATATCAACGGCCAGTTGGTGAAACAAATCGCAAGCGGTTATCACACAGCCGGTGATTATTCATTTACCTGGAATGCATCAGATCAGCCCAGCGGGATCTATTTTGTCAAAATTGCCACTGCCTCTCAGGTTAATGTGAATCGGGTTATGTTGTTGAAGTAAAACATGGTACCCTAAACCACATTTCAAATGAAAATGCTGAAAGCGAACGGGTGGGAGCTTGTCTTCTACCCGTTTGCTTAGCTAATAATTTCGCTAAAGCCCATTAACAAAAAATAAGTCAATCGGGAAAACCCGCAATCCTGTTTTGTTAAATTATCAAGGAACTTAAACAGCAAGAAAATCGTATGATGTTAAAATTTTACTTGTTTAGTTATTGAGAACCGGTATAAATTGCACTAAAGTGAAAACAATAAATCTTATATTATCACTGGCGATTGCCCTTAACCTCGGGTCGCAAATTACGGTTTCCTGTAATATGCCAACCTGTGCTATGCAGGATGAAATCACCTGCACCTGTAACAACACTGCCACCGATATGCAGATGGATGGTTGCTGTCAGCACGACATGACTTCCAAAACGGAATCAAAAACATCCACACCCAAATGTAACCAAAGCAGGATTGACGGTATTTTCGTCCAGACCTTTACCGTCACCCATGTTGATTCACACATTGGTTACATTACTGAAATTTCGCTGTCGTCCATAGATGGACACAGCCGTATGTTCACGCCACAGCCAACGAATGCAACCCACTTTAAACCCGACAAATACTTGAATCTGCCGCTCCTGATCTAAACATTATTCTCACTTTCCATTTACGAAGCTGGTAACCCTGGTTGCCGCTTGGTTCCATACAACACATACACTAAACATAAGGTTACTCCATGAAATTCATCGGAATGATTATTCTGATACTGGCTCTTGGCATGGCCCGGAAATCGCCAGCAGTATATAAAGATGACCAGCTTGAAGAGTTACTTCGGCTTGCCATCGAAAATAATCCCGAGATAAAATCCCGGGAAGAAAGCGTAAGCTCTTTTATCCATGAAGCAAAATTTGCAGGGTCACTGCCGGACCCTCAGTTGACGGCAGGGTATTTTTTTACACCCGTTGAGACTAAGGTGGGCCCGCAGGAATGGCGGGTAGGATTGATGCAAAAATTCCCCTGGTTTGATAAACTCTCGACCAAAAGGAAGGTCAGTCTGCTCAAAGCGGAGGTTGCCAAACAGCAACTTCGCAGCAGCAAACTTAAAATTGCCCGGGAGGTTCGCACGGTCTATCAGAAATTAAGACTTCTGGCTGTAGATGACTTCATAACCCGGAAAAATCTTGAGATCTTTAAACAGGTTGAAGCGGTGATCAGAGCCAAATATACCACCGGAACTGCCCGGCAGGCACACCTGATTCAGTTGCAGGTGGAAATCCTGAAATTAGAAGATCAGCTGGAAACGCTGGATGATAAGAAGATTGTATATGAGGCCGAACTGACTGATTATCTTGGCGGGCTCAAGCCTCCTGCACTCGATTTCGGAGATTTGGATTACTATGAAGCAGAGCTTGTTGATGGCCAAAAACTCAATTTCGATTACAACCCGGAGATGCAGATAGCGAATTTTCAGGTGGAAATAGCCCAACGGGGTTTACACCTCGCAAAACTGGCCTCAATTCCCGATTTTTCCCTCGGTGTGGATTATGTTTCCCTCGGTGGAACTGCCGGTGATGATCCGCTGATGGCAAGGGCCGGGATTTCTTTACCCCTGTGGTTCGGAAAGAACAGTGCTTTGAGACAGAAGGCTGCGGCAGTCAAGCAGTCGTCTGAATACAGACTCAAAGACACGGAAGAAAAATATGTATCTTTGCTCGAAGAGTTGAGGTTCAGGCTGGAGGATCAAAGAAGGAAGTTTCACTTATATGTCAATGAACTCATTCCTCTGGCAGAACAGTCTTATCAAACCTCTGAAGCAGCATACCTCGGAGAAACCCTGGATTTTGCTTCATATCTTGACGCAGAACGCACATTGTTGAATTTACAGTTGGCAGCCGCGAGGGCTCGCAGCGATTACTATATTGCTCAGGCAAAATATTTAGAGATAAACGGTTCAGAATTTTAGGAGAATATCGATGAAAACTTTCAGTATTAAAAATAAAAAGACTTTATACATTGCCGGCCTCATCATCCTTGCTTTTATTGTGGGATTGTGGCTGGGAAAGCCCGGTAACGACGGAGTCGTCACAGTAGAAACCGCGGCTGCAACAGAGCATGCCGGAGAAGCAGCCGGCCCGGAGTGGTGGACCTGTTCTATGCATCCCCAGATCAAATTACCCGAACCCGGTCAATGTCCGATTTGCTTTATGGATCTGATCCCGCTGGAAACAACTACTTCAGATGCGGGTCCCCGGGATATCGTTCTCTCCGATGCTGCTGCCGAGTTGGCAGATGTAGCAGTAGAGCGTGTTCGGCGGCAGGTTGCGGAGGCGGAAATATTGCTCTCCGGAATTGTCGAATACGATGAAACAAAACTGGCGAAAATAGCAGCCTGGGTTCCCGGCCGGCTGGACCGTCTCTATGTTGATTTTACGGGCGTAGAAGTTCAAAAGGGAGACCACATGGTTGATCTTTACAGCCCCGAACTGGTTGCCACGCGGGAAGAGCTTGAACAGGCCTATTATCAACTGAAAACAGTTAAAAACAAATCCGGTACCCTGTATAAAACGGTAGTTGATAATCTTGAAGCAGCCCGGGAAAAACTGCGTCTTTTAGGTCTCTCTCCCGAGCAGATCACAGCGATTGAACAGGGTAAAAGTAAAGAAGATGTAATAACAATATTAAGTCCCCTTTCGGGAATTGTGTTACACAAAAATGCTGTGGAAGGAATGTATGTAAAAACGGGCACACCCATTTACACCATAGCAGATTTAAGCCGTGTCTGGGTAACACTGGATGTCTATGAATCGGATATTTCCTGGCTGAAATACGGCCAGGATGTGAGTTTTACGGTAGAGGCCGTCCCCAGTCAGGTTTTTCACAGCAGAATCGCGTTCATTGATCCCGTGCTGGATCCCAAAACTCGTACGATAAAAGTACGGCTGAATGTTGAAAATACCGGTGGTTTGCTCAAGCCCGGAATGTTTGTGAGGGCTACGGCGCGTTCGATTCTGGATGCAAAAGGCCGGGCGGTCAACCCGGATCTTGCAGGGAAATGGATCGGCCCCATGCACCCGGATATAGTAAAAAATGCCCCCGGTTCCTGTGACATTTGCGGTATGCCGCTGGTAAAAGCCGAATCACTCGGAATTGTATCCATGCCTTCATCGGATAAGCTGCCCCTCATGGTTCCTGCCAGCGCTGTGCTTCTCACCGGGAAAAGGGCCGTTGTATATGTAAAAAGACCGGATACGGAACAACCAACCTTTGAGGGTCGGGAGGTCATTCTCGGCACCAAGGCAGGAGACTATTATATAGTACTTTCAGGTCTTGATGAAGGTGAGGAAGTGGTCATCAAGGGCAATTTCAAGATTGACAGTGCAATGCAAATCGCCGCAAAACCCAGTATGATGAATCCCGCCGGCGGTGGTCCCGCGCCGGGTCACGGGCAGCATAATATGAGCGGTATGACTTCTGGTTCGAAAGAGATGGCGGATATGCCTGCTGCTACAACCTCTGTAAATATTTCTGAAAAATTACTGGATGGCATCTTAATGGTTTATCTGAAACTGCAAGAAAAACTGTCTTTAGATGATTATGATATGGCCTATAAGAATTTAATGGAAATTCACAGATTGACCATGGGTGTTCCCGGGGCTGAGGCAATCATGAAACCAACGATGAAACCGATTTCCAATATCACATAACTCAGACGGGTTTTTCAAGAATTATCCACTGTATTGCGGGGAGCTGCTGCCGAAGGCAGTTTCAGCGGAACCGTGTATGAAGCTTTCTGTCCCATGGCTTTTGACAATAAGGGTGCCTACTGGCTGCAGCAGGACAAGCAGATTCAGAACCCTTATTTGGGTACAAAAATGCCGCGTTGCGGAGAAATCAAAAAAACCTATAAGCGTTGACGCATCAGCTGAAGAAAATTCCTAAATGAAAAAAATTCAAGACTTGAAAGAAATATAAAATGCTGGATAAAATTATTAGATATTGTCTCGAAAACAAGCTGATCGTAATCATGATACTGATAGGATTGATCGGCTGGGGCGCCATGGTGGCCCCCTTTGACTGGAATCTGGGCGGATTGCCCCGCAATCCTGTCCCGGTGGATGCCATTCCCGACATCGGTGAAAATCAGCAAATTGTCTTTACCAAATGGATGGGACGTTCACCCCAGGATGTAGAAGACCAAATCACCTATCCCCTGACAGTTGCATTGCTGGGAATTCCGGAAGTGAAAACCATTCGCTCCTATTCCATGTTTGGATTCTCAACGATCTACATCATTTTTAAAGAAGAGGCAGAGTTCTACTGGACCCGCAGCAGGATTCTGGAGAAACTGAATTCATTGCCCTCGGGGACTCTGCCCATGGGTGTACAACCGGCACTGGGACCCGACGCCACGGCACTGGGGCAGGTGTTCTGGTACACAATTGAAGGCCGCGATGAGGATGGGAAGCCTGCGGGAGGCTGGGACCTTCAGGAACTGAGGTCCGTACAGGATTGGTATGTACGTTACGGACTGCAGGCAGCCGATGGTGTTTCGGAAGTTGCCTCTATCGGCGGATACGTTAAAGAATATCAGATTGATGTTGACCCGGCTGCCATGCGCGAACACCATGTTACGCTTGGCGAAATCTTCAATGCGGTTAGAAATTCCAACCTGGATGTCGGCGCCCGGACCATCGAAGTGAACCGCGTGGAATATGTGGTCAGAGGGCTGGGTTTCATCAAAGACCTCGAAGACATTGAGTACACGGTCGTCAAAACCAACAACAATATTCCACTTTACATCAAAGACGTGGCCAACGTGACCCTGGGCCCCGCTTTGCGTCGCGGTGCCCTGGACAAAGAGGGCAGCGAGGCTGTGGGCGGTGTCGTGGTTGCCAGGTTCGGAGAAAACCCCCTTTCCGTCATCAAAAATGTGAAGGCCAAAATCGAAGAACTGAATCCGGGTTTGCCGTCAAAGCAATTACCGGACGGCAGAACCTCGCAACTCACCATTGTCCCCTTTTATGACCGGACAGGTCTCATTTACGAAACCCTGGGAACCCTTAATCATGCCCTCAGGGATGAGATTCTGGTGACCTTAATTGTGGTCATCATCATGGTGATGCATCTTAAAACCTCAATTCTCATCGGCGGGCTGCTGCCCATCACGGTACTCTTCGTCTTCATAGGCATGAAGGTGTTTGGTGTTGACGCAAATATCGTGGCTTTATCGGGAATTGCAATCGCCATCGGTACGATCGTAGATATGGGGATTGTCGTCTCGGAGAATATGTTGAAGCACCTGGATGAGGCGCAGGAGGGGGAGGATTCCCTGAATGTGCTCTTCAGGGCGGCTTCCGAAGTGGGCAGTGCGGTTCTCACGGCCGTCTCCACTACCGTGGTAAGTTTCCTGCCGGTGTTTGTGATGGAAGGTGCCGAAGGGAAATTATTCCGTCCATTGGCCTATACCAAGACTTTTGCCCTGATCGCTTCACTGGTTGTAGCGCTGACAATCCTTCCGCTGTTTGCTCACATTTTCTACACTAAGCGCATCAACAGCAAAAAGCTGCGGCTGGTCTTAAATGGTATCATCATCCTGGCTGGAATTGTACTGATGTTCAGCTTCAAATGGTGGGTGGGTCTGATTTTTATCATTATGGGTATTTTCCCGTATGTTAAACAGTTAATGGTTGCAGGACGTATGGGGCAACCGGGAATTAAGATTTCAGAGAAAATTCCCTATTTGCTGAACTGGATTGTAGTAGTGATCGTAGCGGGCATTTTATCGGTTACCTGGTCACCTCTGGGGTATGGGCGCAGTGCATTTGTTAATTTCATCTTTGTGCTGCTGATCCTGGGAGTTATCATGGCCGGCATTCTCGTATTCACGCACTATTACCCGCGGATGCTGCGCTGGACGCTGGATCACAAGGTCCTCACGCTGTCAGGTCCAACGCTCCTGCTGGTTGTGGGAATGGTTTCCTGGCTGGGATTCGGCAATGTGTTCGGCTTTCTGCCCAGATTTATGAAAGCAAACAGGGTATTTGCCGATTTATCCCATACTTTCCCTGGACTTGGCAAGGAGTTTATGCCGGCGCTGGATGAGGGCTCATATCTCTACATGCCTACGACCATGCCGCATGCCGGGATGGAAGAGTCCATCGATGTGCTGTCAACTCTTGATAAGGCCCTTTATTCAGTGCCCGAAGTAGATGAAGTGGTGGGCAAAATGGGGCGGGCCGAAACGCCTCTGGACCCGGCGCCAATTTCAATGGTGGAGACGGTCATCAGTTACAAATCGGAATATATGACGGATAAAAACGGCAACCGTCTGCGTTTTAAGGTAGATTCAGACGGTGACTTTGTCAGGGATGAACAGGGCGAGCTCATTCCCGACCCGGACGGCAAACCCTTCAGGCAGTGGCGCGATCATATACGTACCGCTGATGATATCTGGGATGAACTGGTCAAGGCGGCCAGAATCCCCGGCACGACCTCGGCGCCCAAACTGCAGCCTATCTCAGCCCGGCTGGTCATGCTGCAGAGCGGCATGCGGGCACCCATGGGGATGAAGGTCAAAGGACCCAATCTGGAGACCATTGAGAAAGTCGGCTTGCAGCTTGAAAAATATCTGAAAGAAGTTCCGGGTGTTAAATCCGAAATGGTATTTGCGGACCGGATCGTGGGTAAACCCTATCTGGAGATAGATATCGATCGCAGAGCAATTGCCCGCTATGGGATCAAGTTGAAGCAGATGCAGGATATAATTGAAGTCGCCATCGGGGGTAAGCCCATTACGACAACGGTCGAAGGGCGTGAGAGATACCCCGTAAGAGTGCGTTATATGCGCGAACTGAGAGACAATATCGAATCGCTGAGCGACATTCTTGTCCCGGCTCCCAACGGGACTCAAATCCCCATCGGACAGCTGGCAACCATCGAGTATCTCCGGGGGCCTCAGGTCATCAAAAGTGAAGATACGTTCCTCATCGGCTATGTGCTTTTCGATAAAAAAAGCGGCTTTGCCGAAGTAGATGTGGTGGAAAATGCCCAACGCTATCTGCAGTCGAAAATTGATTCGGGAGAATTGGAAATTCCTGCGGGTGTGAGTTATACTTTCGCCGGGTCCTATGAAAATCAGATCAGGGCAGCCAAGAAGCTGAGTATGATCCTGCCGCTGGCATTGTTTATCATCTTCATGATACTGTATTTTCAGTTCCGCAAAGTGTCAACAACCCTGAATGTATTTTCCGGTATCTTTGTTGCCTGGGCAGGTGGATTTCTGATGATCTGGCTGTACGGACAAAGCTGGTTCATGAATTTCAGTCTCTTTGGCGAAAATATGCGCACCTTATTCCAGATGCACCCCATCAATTTGAGTGTGGCGGTGTGGGTCGGATTTTTAGCCTTATTCGGTATCGCTAGTGACAATGGTGTAATCATCAGCACTTATCTTGATCAGAGTTTTGCGCGTCTCGATCCGCAAAGCGTTCATGAGATCAGGGAAGCTACTACGGAGGCCGGTGCCCGCAGGATCCGCCCTGCGATGATGACGGCCAGCACTACCATTCTGGCCCTGATCCCGGTATTGACTTCCACGGGCAGGGGATCGGATGTGATGGTGCCCATGGCAATTCCATCTTTCGGGGGAATGGTGCTGGCGATCATTACTACCTTCGTAGTGCCGATTTTGTACTGCGTGATGGCAGAGCGCAGAATTGCCAAAGAGCAGAAAATTTAAGGAGAGTTTAATATGAAAGAAATAAAAGCATATATCAGACCGGAAAAGGTGGATCACGTCATTTTGGCTCTGGAAAAAGAAGGGATCCACGGCATGACCATAATCAATGTGAGTGCCATTGCCGACTGGGCTGACCCCGAGCGGACAGCTTTTTCAGTGAAATATGTTGAACGCTACTGCAAAGTAGTAAAACTCGAGCTGATCTGCCGTGCAAGCCTGGAAAACAGGCTTATCGAGGCCATTCGCAAAGCGGCTTTCACCGGTAAAAAGGGAGACGGGAAGATTTTCGTCTCAACGATAGACGATGCAATTTCTGTCAGAACCGGCCTGCACGGCCCGGAAGCAATTTAATAAGGAGAGCTAATAATGCATTCTATGAACTGGTATGGAGGTGGTTTTATGATGGTGTTTTGGTGGGGCCTGGTCATTGTTCTCGTACTGGCGGTGTTCAAGTGGTTTCAGGGCCAAAATGCTCCCACAACCAACAAAGAATCCGCCCTGGACATCCTTAAAAAAAGGTATGCAAGCGGAGAGCTTTCAAAGACAGAATATGAAACCATGAAAAAGGAGCTTGACTGATTTGAGAGGATTTAAGACAGTCTTTAAAATCGCTGCAGGTACAGCTCTGGTTCTCTTCGCAGCCGGATGTAATATTCAACATCAGGATACAGCGCCTGAACTGCGTGCTGTAACACCTGCTGACGGAGCTACTGCGGTTGCTGTGGATGCCGAGATCAAAGTGACTTTTAGCGAATCAATGGATACCCTGACCTGTGAAGAAAGGTTCAGTCTGTATGAAGGTAACCTGACCGATATCCCCGGAGAGAGCTACACTCCACTCCCCGGCACCTTCGGCTGGAATAGCGGATTTACGGAGATGACCTTTCATCCCGACATTCCGTTCGGAGAAAATACGGACTACTCTATGGTATTATTGGAAGGTATGCAGGGCAAACACGACCATGATGATATGATGGTGGACCATGGTCATGAGGGCGGCATGATGAGTCACGACATGGATGGTTTCGGGAGTAATGCCGGCACAGGGATTATTATAAAATTTAGAACGCAATAGAAAGGACTAAAAATGAAATATTATTTCAAAAATACAGTGGAGACATCTTTTGATAACACAGTAAAGCGTGTCACGGAAGAGCTCAAAAAAGAAGGTTTTGGTGTATTGACCGAGATCAATGTAAAAAAAACACTCAAGGAAAAATTGGATGTGGGATTTCGTAATTATGTTATTCTGGGAGCCTGCAATCCGCCTTTTGCCTATAAAGCCCTCCAGGCAGACGATAAGATCGGTATGTTATTGCCCTGCAATGTTATCGTGCAGGAATTGGAGGATGGATTGACCGAAGTTGCGGCAATCGATCCGGCTGCATCCATGGGCATGATAGAAAATGCCGAGCTTGCTGAAGTTGCTGACCGGGTGGGCGAAAAATTAAAATCTGTCGTGGACAGATTATAAACTTCATTAACCAAATACCAAACTAAAAGGAAAGGAAATGGAAATGAAAACAAGAAAAGTCGTAACCATCATAGGGATGTCACTGAGCTTATTGGCAGCCTTCGCCTGGGCCGGTGACGGTCATGGAAAGATGATGGCGAAAAATCAACAGGGAATGAAAATGGACGGTGAAGGGCACACAATGATCAATCTGCCCTCCATGCAGTGTGATATGTGTAAAAACAATATCGAAACCGGACTGTCAAAAATTCCCGGTATCAAATCAGTCGATGTTAATGTGGAAAAAAAACAAGGCTATGTTAACTATGATCCGGCCGTGATTGACGAAAGTGAGATCGAAGTTGCAATTAACAAGCTGGGATACTGGGCTAATGACAGACCCGCAGACCCGAACTCTTACGACAATCTTATGGGTTGTTGTCAGATGCCGGAAGAAGAGTATAATCAAATGATGAAAAGTTCAAAAAAGATGATGATGCCCCATGACAACATGATGAAGAAAATGATGGATCGCTCAGGCATGCAGAAAATGGATCATGAGAAAATGAAGATGAGAAACCAGGGAAGCATGCAAATGGACAATATGAAAATGGGAGACATGAAAATGGGAAATATGGACATGAAAATGGGTGATTCTTCAGGAAAGACTTCAATGACAATGATCTCGCTGCCTACCGTTCAGTGTGGGAGCTGTCAGGCGAGAATTGAGTCAAACTTATCAAAAGTCGACGGTATTGTTGAAGTGAAGGTAGATATAGACCGTAAGATGGGGCATGTCGTCTATGACCCGGAAAAACTCACGGTTAAATCCATTGAGAATGCAATTGCCTCCATTGGATATCAGGCGAATGACATACCGGCAGACAGCAAGGCATACGACAGTCTGCCCGGTTGCTGCAAAGTTCCCTGAGCCCTGCAGCTGTTCAGCTGATTAGGGGCATGAATTCACGGTTTTCTCGGATTTTTCCTACAGAACACCCTGAAGGTAGTGTTGTTTGGTTAGTTGGAAAGGGAGCCCCTGACAGACTATCTGGTACCAGTCTGCGTCTGTCAGGGGTACAACAGGCATTTGCAATTAAAAGTTGTAAACTTGAAAAAAAATAAAAAAGAAAGGCAACCAAATGGTAAATTTACCGGGCTTGACAGGGGGTTTGAACCTGCATCCAATGTTTGTGCACTTTCCCATAGTGTTGATTCTGCTGGCGGCAACCAGTGAGATACTGCATGTGAGTCTAAAAAATGAATTTTACGGCCGGGCTGCCGGCATATTGCTGAATCTCGCCGCTATCAGTGCGCTGATAGCATTGTATTTTGGGTATCAGGCCGCTGATGCTGTAGGGCACGATTCACCCGGGCACGACAGGGTTCATTTACACCGGGATATTATGCTCTGGTTCACCGGACTCACTGTTGTGCTTGCGGGAGTATTTCAGTTTATTAAATCCTCCCGTAAGGGGTATTACCGGCTAATAGCTCTGGCCGTGGTCTCTGTAATTATGATCATAGGGGCGGACAGAGGCGCTGACCTGGTCTTCAACTACGGTGTGGGTACACACAGTAAAGAAATGAATCATGAGGCGTCCGGACACCATGAGCAGGGCGAAGATTCTGACCATGACGGCGATGGCGACCATGAACATGAAACACACGACGACGATCATTCAGGCGGACACTCACATTAACAGGCGGTGAAAGTTTATATAAATAAAATTTCCTTTGCTCAGCCGGACCCGCTCGTATGGTACCGGAATGGTCGGGCAGGGATAACAGGAGAATTATCGAATTCTCTCTAATACTCTGAAGAAAGGAGTTAACAAATGAAAGATCCTGTTTGCGGCATGACCGTTGATGAAAGTAAGGCAGCGTACGTCCAGGAATATAAAGGGGAAAAATACGGGTTCTGTTCTGATAAATGTTCGGCTGCTTTTCGGAAAGCTCCCGAAAAATACATCGCAACAGAAGAAACGGAACAGAAATCCGATATGGCTCACGACCACCAGCATCCCGAAGCTTCGAAAGCCGGCCATACGGTTAAGGACCCTGTCTGCGGGATGGCCGTAGAGCCCAAAACCGTTGCCGATTCCATTGAACATGAGGGCAAAAGCTATTTCTTCTGTTCGCATCACTGTGCTACAGAATTCAAAAAAGATCCGGGGAAATATCTTGAGTCCGGTCATCATTCACATACTTCAAAAACAGAGGATCATCACCACCAGCCTGCAAGTGAAATCTACACCTGCCCCATGCACCCGGATGTGAGGCACGAAGGACCGGGGAACTGTCCGCAATGCGGAATGGCCCTGGAGCCGCTTATACCGGTTCAGACTGAAACAACCCAGTACACCTGTCCCATGCACCCTGAGGTAATCCAGTCGGGACCCGGCAGCTGCCCGCTTTGCGGGATGGCCCTCGAACCGGTTACGGCAACTGAAGAGCAAGGGAATCCCGAACTAATTGATATGACCCGGCGTTTCTGGGGAGGCGTGGTTTTATCCGTTCCGCTGCTGTTCATTGCCATGTGGGCGATGGTAAGTCCCCGACCCCTGATACCCGGAGGCTGGCAGCCCTGGGTTGAATTAGTGCTTGCAACCCCTGTTGTTCTCTGGGCAGGCTCGCCATTTTTCGTGAGAGGCTGGTTATCCATCCGCACCTGGAATCTGAATATGTTCACCCTGATTGCCATCGGTACAGGCGTGGCCTACGGATACAGCCTGATTGCTACCTTCCTGCCGGGAATCTTTCCCGCAGCCTTCAGATCGGCTGAAGGAACCGTGGAAGTATATTTTGAAGCCGCAGCCGTCATTGTTACTCTGGTCCTGCTTGGTCAGGTGCTTGAACTGAAAGCCCGGGATAAAACCAGCAGCGCCATCAAAGCTCTTCTGGGATTGGCACCCAAAACGGCACGTATCGTCGGGGATGATAATACGGAAAAAGAAATCCCCCTGGATCAGGTAAAACCGGGTGATCGTTTGAGAGTACGGCCCGGGGACAAAATTCCGGTAGATGGAATTGTGCTTGACGGAACCACAACTATCGATGAATCCATGATTACCGGTGAACCCATGGCCGTCAGTAAAAAAGCCGGTGATCCGGTAACCGGTGCCACAGTGAATGGTACCGGCAGCTTCATAATGGAAGCCAGACGTGTGGGTTCGGAGACCTTACTGTCACAGATTGTAAAAATGGTGAGCGATGCACAGCGCAGCCGCGCACCCATACAGGGACTTGCTGATAAAGTAGCGGCCTATTTCGTGCCCGTAGTGGTAGGGATCAGCGTGCTGACCTTCATCATCTGGTCTCTCGTAGGTCCATCCCCGCGGATGGCGTATGCGTTGGTAAATGCCGTAGCAGTACTGATCATAGCCTGCCCCTGCGCTCTGGGACTTGCAACCCCAATGTCGATTATGGTGGGCACGGGAAAGGGCGCTATGGCCGGCGTGCTTATCAAGAATGCCGAGGCGCTGGAAATGATGGAAAAGGTTGACACTCTGGTAGTCGATAAAACCGGAACCCTCACTGAGGGCAAACCCCGGGTTGTAAACATCGTTTCTTCAGCTGATTTTGTTGAAGATGATGTTTTATCTCTGGCAGCAAGTCTCGAACAGGCCAGCGAACACCCCCTGGGAGCAGCTGTTGTCGCCAAGGCTGAGGAGAAAGGTGTCAATATTGTACAGCCCTCAGATTTTCAGTCGGTAACCGGTAAGGGAATCACGGGATCGGTGGGAGAGCGATCTGTCGTTATCGGCAACCAGGCCTTCATTGAAGAATTGGGCGTGGCTAATACTAAACTCGAGCAAAAAGCCGAGGAATTGCAGAGCAAGGGTGAAACGGTATTGTTTGTGGCGGTGGACTGGAAGCTGGCCGGCCTGATAGGTGTTACCGATCCGATTAAAAGTACCACCCGGGAGGCTTTGAACATATTGCGTAAGGAGAAACTGCGCATAGTGATGCTGACCGGCGATAATATTAAAACCGCCCGGATTATTGCAGATCAACTGGGAATCGACGAAATAGAAGCCGATGTCCTGCCGCAGCAAAAAAATGAAGTTGTCAAACGGCTGCAGGGAGAGGGCTGTGTTGTTGCGATGGCCGGAGACGGCATTAATGATGCGCCTGCACTGGCCCAGGCCGATGTAGGCGTGGCTATGGGGTCGGGAACTGATGTAGCCATTGAGAGTTCCGATATCACACTCATCAAGGGTGACCTGCGCGGGATGGCCCGTGCCCGCCGTCTGAGCCGGGAAACAATGAAGAACATCCGGCAAAATATGTTTTGGGCATTTCTGTATAATACCCTGGGTGTCCCGATTGCAGCAGGTATTCTCTACCCGATATTCGGACTGTTACTGTCGCCCATTCTGGCCGCTGCGGCCATGAGCTTCAGTTCGGTCTCAGTTATCGGAAATGCTTTGAGGCTGCGGAAAGTACGGCTCTAATAGACCAAGATGAAGAAGGACCAGCTGCAGATCACGGCACGTATCATTAGTCTAATGGTTGGGCTGATCGCGATCACATCGCTGGTCCTTTTTCTGATACAGCCCAACCGGCATAAGCACAGGATACATCTCAAACTGCCTTCTAAAACTTTTGAGATTGCCGATAACTTTGGCTGTCCGTGTGGTGGTTGTGTGGGAGAATCACTGGCGCAATGTGACTGCTCAACGGCAAAGGCCATCCAGTTGAAAATCAAAACTTCTCTGGAAAATGGTGAGTCGGAACCTGCGGTTATCCGCATGGTTGAAAAGCAAATAATAGAAACTCATGCTCAAACCCGGCCTCCCGGATAACTTTGAGAGGCCGTTAAAATGTCATTAACACCAGTTATGTGATAATTATATGAATCTAAACAAAAAGGTTAAAAGAAAATTATTTTCCCCGGGAGTAATGTATCTCCTGGCGGGATTATTCGTGGGCGAATTTATCCTGCATCCCCTGACCATGGTTATTTACTGGTTCGAATTCTACCGGCCGATTCACGAAAAAGTGCGCCTGCTATATTTTATTAAATCCCGGTTTGTAGAAAGTTTTTCGCCTGAAATGCTTCCTATGAATCTGATTTTTCTTACACTGGGCGCCGTTCTCGGTGTCTCTGCCGGCATATTTCATCATTCTCTGATGAAGAAAAATGAGAAAGGGAAACGGCCTAAAAAAATTAACCATGATTTACAAACTCTGATTGAAACGGGTGAAAATGAATCGATTGAATTCAAATCCTCGGTCCGCTGGGATTACCAACAGGAGAAGATTAACAAGGATCTGGAGCGAAAAATTATTATAACCATTGCCGGGTTCATGAACCATCATGGAGGAACTCTGCTCATCGGCGTGGGTGACTGCGGAGAGGTATTGGGCCTGGAGAAAGATTATATGACGCTGGCGAAGAAAAATTCAGATGGATTTGTTCAATTACTGACGGGTTTAATTTCAGCCCGACTGGGTACCAACAATTGCGCCCTCGTTAAGATCTCAATGCTCAAACGAAAGAAAAAGGAGATCTGCCGTCTGGATGTCTCCCCTGCCGTCAAACCGGTCTATGCCAGATTCGGACAGGACGAAATATTCTGCATCAGAGTCGGTAGTTCGACGAGAGAATTGAATGTTAGAGAGGCTTATGGATATATTCAACAGCATTGGGCTTAACGCAGAAATTTTAACGGATCATGCTTAAACAATCTTCAAGCTGTTTTCGGAGTCCCTGTGTCGAACCGGCCGTTCTGATTTAAATTCCCCCGGGGGCTTTAATCCGTGCTGCTCCTCTTGAATCCAGCCGGAGCAACGCGGGCTTTCCGTGTCGGATCCGTCAGCTTGTCTATTCAGGAAAGGATAAATGCCTGTACTTAAAGATGAGAAGAATACCCTCAACGGTAAAAAAGCATTACCGACCGGCATAGTGAATTCTCCTGAATTCAATTTTGTTTTGCTCTCGCTCTTCTATCAATTTGCCTGGGAGATACTCCAGGCACCACTGTTTGAGAAAATGGGAATCATCGGCCACTGAAAAGACACGCAAATCTGTCTGCGGGCGGTTGTCGGCGGATGTTTTTATGATGGTCTTCATATTTGCAATAATGGCGCTTTCATGCCGGTCTCGTCGCTGGTACAAAAGTCTTACACCAGTCAAATATCTGCTTTATATTGCCCTCGGCGAAGGGATGACCATAGGTTTTGAGTGACTGGCAACCGTCCATCTGGACCGCCGGCAGTATGTTCAATCAATGCTGGTTTTGCCCCTGCCAGGGACAGACATACTGCCCCTGATGCAATGGCTTATCATAGCCTCTTTGGTCTTGTGGCAGTTGCAAAAACAATATGTGCCGGCGCATAAAAATGACCGTCGTTGAGGGAATGCAGCGTTGAGATTATTTTAAAAGTTGAATAATACGATTGCCTCATAGGGCTCCGTAATGGCAAATTTGAGCCAACTGAAAAGGACAATTTTCCCGACGACTGAAATATTTATACAGAGGAGTGATCATGAAAGCTGTATGGCTGGCATTCGGAACCATATTTGTGGCTGAACTGGGAGACAAGACACAACTTGCCGTCCTGGCATTGAAAGGCAAAGGATTTTCAAGCTGGGGAATTTTTTTCGGAGCCATGCTTGCCTTTGCCCTGCTTACCGGACTGGCCGTAGTCGTGGGTGAATGGATGAATGCCCGTATTCCGGCTGAGTTAATTGAAAAAATAGCTGCCGCCGGGTTTGTGATCATCGGTGTCCTGATGTGGTTTGAGAAAATTTAGCAAGCCGGGAATGAGCCATTTTTCCCCAAGATGTAAAATTTATCCCTTAAGGTAATAAACAATAAATCTTGATATGCCTGTACTACTCCGGTTGTGAGTGAGCATATCTCAAAAAAAATAAAAAGGAGCTAACCATGAAAACAATTGCTTTAGTGATTATCATAGGACTCACCAGCTTTGCCTGCAACAAAAGCGACACACATGCCGACCGGGAACAGGGGCAGATGCATGAGGAAATGGCAGATATGCAGTCACACGATTCCGGCTCGATGGGTATGATGGCTGATGATGAGCGTCTCGTTTACTACACCTGTCCCATGCCGGCACACAAAGCGGTACATCATAAAGATCCGGGGAAATGCGAACAATGCGGCATGGAGCTGGTTCCCGCTGTGATCACCGCGGCAGACAAAGCAGAGTTTTACGGCTGTCCTATGGCATCTCACAGTCACATACGTCATGATGAGCCCGGGAAATGCGAAGAATGCGGCATGAAACTGATGCCCATGCGACTGGCAAGATAAACACTGGAAAAGGGGCAGCAGGGATTCCCGGTTGCGGTGGCTCCCTGCACCTTCCGGGCGTTCACTTACAGCGTGGATATGAGCATGATTGAAAGATTTACTGCAGGTGTACTGGCGAAAAAAGCAGGCGTCAACGGTGAGACCATCCGGTATTATGAGCGCCGGCATTTACTGCCTGCACCGCAAAGGAATGGAGCCGGATACAGAATGTATTCCGCTTTGGATTTAAAACGGCTGCATTTCATTACACGGGCAAAACAACACGGCTTTTCCCTCAATGAGATTCGCGAGCTACTCAATCTTAAGGTCTCGCCCAGGAGCAGCTGTGAAGATATCCGGTCCAGGGCAATCGATAAAATCAGGCTCATTGACGCAAAGATACATGAGTTAAAAAAAATCAAAAAAGCGCTTTCTATGCTTTCCGAAGCCTGCACCGGTCCCCTTCCGGTGGACGATTGCCCCCTCATCAAAGCTTTTGATGAAGACTGAGCGCTGATGAGGCCGGTTGATGAAAGCAGTTAAGATCTATACGGACGGCGCCTGCAAGGGCAACCCCGGTCCCGGGGGCTGGGGTGCAATTCTGCAATATGGGTCGTCCCGCAAAGAACTGAAGGGGTACGCGCCTGACACAACCAATAATATCATGGAACTCACCGCCGTTATCCAGGCCCTGAAGACCCTGAAAGAGCCCTGCGATGTTGATATAACGACCGATTCGACTTATGTGAAAAAGGGAATTTCAGAATGGATCCACAAATGGAAACACAACGGCTGGAAAACCGCCGCAAAGAAGCCCGTAAAAAACAAAGAACTCTGGCAGCAGCTTGACGAGGGGGTTAAACGACATCGTATCACCTGGCATTGGGTCAGGGGACACTCCGGTCACCCTCAGAATGAAAGGGCGGACGAACTGGCAAACGAGGCCATTCTAACGAGAGGTTAAGCCGTATAAATTATCTGCAGCCTGGTTCCCAGCTCGGGACAGCCTGAAACAACTCCTGCCGTACTACCATAACCGGGATAACTTTCCGCCCGTCGATTTGAGCCTGATGTCTTTGAGATCCGGATTTTTCACATTGATCAGTAACCTGAAGCCGCTGCCGGCTCCGGAAGGCCACCACTGGAAACGGAATTCCCAGCAATGCAGCTCCCGGTACAGGTCAAATGAATGATTGACCATTTCATTGCTGTTCAGATCAATTCGCGCGCTGTAATCCAGGCTCCATTCGCGGGTCAGGTTGACGCCCAGTTTAACATTTACCCAGAAAGTTTTGTCATCTATTACCTCATTGCCGGATACTCTTTTCGTGAGAGAGTAGCGTGCTGAAAAATTTGCCTTCCAGAGTGTATTATTCCCGAGTTTTGGTATGGGTTTATCCAGACGGTCCGTGTAAAGATCATTGATATCGTCCTCAACCGAGACAGTATCAGCTACGGCTGCCCGACCTGAAGAGAAACGCCCCCCTGAAAACTGGAAACCCGTACCGGCGCTGAGGCTGGTCAGGCGTGGAAAAGGATTGAATTCATCCACCCGTTTATACTCGTAAATCGAAGTGTCCGGATCGTTAGAGACATTCAGTAATTTCAAACGGTACGGATCATGTGTCATCGTGATGTCAAGACTGAGGCCGCCCGGGATAGAAGCCCGCAGGGACGAGCCGATGGCAGCAAATTTCAGGCTGTCGGCGGAAGCATTATAGCTCGAATTGAGCCGCCAGGTCAGTATGTTAAGCTTTTTGTAATTTTTTTCATCTACCTGTACTTTGGCCTGAAATTCATTGTTGAGATCGAACCCGATGGATTTGGATTCCCTGCTTGAAGTAGACCCTGCGGTTGAGCCGGCGAAACGGTCAAATTTATCTCCGGCCGCATCCTGCTGGAAATAGTCCGGTTCATATCCCAAAACAGATTTTGAAAAGTCCGGAGTCCAACTGAAACTGATGGTGGGCGTTATGACATGTCTAATGGCCCGTAGTTTTCCGATTTCGGCGGGGAATACGCCATAAATCTTAGTGTTGGCGGAAATTGAGAGCGAACCGGTATGTCGTGGTCTAAACTTTTCAACTTCATTGTAAACCACGGCGCCGGTTTCATTGGTTTTGAAAAATCCTGCAGAATCCAATTGCGCCTCCCGGTATTTGAACACCCAGTCTTCAGCATAACGCAGACTGGGATTCACCGTAAGCCAGCCGAATAAGGTCTGAGGGGAAGATAACCCCATACTGTGACGGATTCCGGTGAGCTTGTCATAATTTCGATGGTCCTGCCAGGTTGAATCCGAAGCAGCCACCAAATTAACTTTTTGCGTAGTGTTCAGGGTACTGGTACCGCTCCAGTAAATTCCGTGATACCAACGCGATTTTTTCCCATTCCCGAAAAGCTGACTCTGTCCGTGACGGAAGGTAATTCCCGGGACTTTACGGGTTCTTTCCACGTAAAGCCCGCCGGCGGATTTCCCCAATTCATCCGGACGTTTGACAGCCGCCAGCAGGTCGTAACTTTCGGCCAGGTTCACAGACAGAGAATTTTTCGTTCCCGGCCAGGTTTTGGAGTAATTTGCCCGTGATTCCATGCGCTGGTCTAACCGGGTTGAAAGATCCCAGCCAAAGTCCTGATTGATAGTGTTGTTGGAAACATAGTTGGCGGAAATGCTGATACGCTGGGTCGGATCAATGGTCTGATTGTGTGTCCAGTTGAGTTTGTACTGCTGATTGACTTGTTTTGTGAAGAGGTCGGCTATGTCATTACCGACAATTTCACGATATAGTGTCGTCGTCAAACTGCCATTGAATCGATAGCGTAATTTGTAATTGAAATATCCATTCAGGTCAATCCCCTTTTTGTCTCTGAAATTCAGGCGCATTTTCCAATCCATATAATCATTCGGTGCCCAGTAATAGCCCAGCCCCTCGAAAAAGGTTCCGTCTCTTGGACGGGTGCCGAAATTCGGCATAATCCAGCCGCTGTGACGACCGCCGCCCTTGTTGGGAAAAACGGCAAAGGGGACTCCAAAAACCGGCAGATCGTAAATGAACAGGATCAGGGGTTTGGCAATCACCCTGTCGTCCGGAATCATCTTCATCTCCTTACTGCTGAAGTAAAAATGGGCCGGTTCCAAGTCACAAGTGCTGTACCTGCTGTCAGTTACGTGATAAATATCGGGATCATCCCGATAGACTTCCTTGCCGGAATAATTTCCTTCGTTAAAGCGGGTTTTCCCTTTTACAACACGCCCGTGCTTTGTGAGGAGATTGAATTCCATGAATTTTCCGGACATAGGTTCATTCCCAATGGAGGTGATGGTAGGCGGGATATCCTCCCAGGTATTGGCTGTAAGGATATTTTTATTCCAGTCGGCGCGGATGTCACCTGCCGTGAGTTCCATGCCCTCATAAGCCACACTGGCTTTGCGCTGTAAAAAGGTAGTCTCCTCATTTACATGATAATCCAGATATTCCGCCTTGTAAACGATCTCATCATCCACCGGTGAGTTATTACCTTCAGGAATGAATTTTCCCCGTCCGCCTCCGTAAACCCGGATGCGATCCATCTCACCATCATCAAAGGAAACGATGATTGTATCTCCTGTGGCGATATTAACCCCCTGTAAAACCGTATCCTGAACGACGTGATATTCGGTCGTTGCCATTTTCATCAGTGTCAGAACGGAAAGCCGGTCTTCTTCAAATTCTGCAGTCAGACGACTAGCCGACATGGTGTCACGAAAATTTTTCAGCGGATTCGGACCGGGCTGGGTCCTGGCATTAAAGTCACTATAGGCATAAGCCGTACCGCCAACTTCCAAATGCCGGATGACAGTATCGGCATATTGAATGCTTATATTTTCACCGGTCATTCCTTTATCAGGGCTCGTCACTGAACATTCCCGCTTGAGGACCAGCAGCTGCTGATCGTCGTCATAACTGATCTCGGCAGCGGCTATGATGCGGTTTCCGTCAACTACCAGTGTGTTGCCCCGGGCATCGAAAGAGGAGCCCCTGATACCGGAGGTCTTTTT
Source organism: Fidelibacterota bacterium (assembly GCA_024277615.1). Taxonomy (GTDB): domain Bacteria; phylum Fidelibacterota; class Marinisomatia; order SCGC-AAA003-L08; family JACNLC01; genus JAADGM01. Next base: position 28,706 of record JAJRUW010000001.1, read on the forward strand.
ATAAGTAAAAGAATCCGTGGTGACTCTGCGGCCGGGCTGTATCATCGTCACATTGCTGAAGGCACGGCCGGAATCGAGCTCCGTCCAGTAATTCAATGAATCGCAGGTGATGGTTTGTCGGGCCTGTTTGAAAACCACAGCACCCCGGGCTTTCAGGAGTCCGCTGGTATTGTAATAAACTAGGGTTTGACAACTCAGAGTATCCTCAACATCGGTCATTTTCACAAAACCGTTGAGATGCATTTCATCGCCTTTTTCGAAATAGGTTGCCTCATCAGTATAGAGGGACATGGTGCCCTTACCGAAGATGACATTACCCTGAAAACGCTGCACAACCAGACTGTCTTTCGTTGAATATGTAAAAACATCGGCACTGATAATTTTCAGACGTTTATCCTGAGTTCCGGGATTGTCGGCGGCCATCAGCAAAGCCAGACAAAACAGCAGGAACCTGAATGCTTTCCAGTGCATCATTTAAAGCGGTCTTTCCACAGTATGGCGAGTCTTTCTTTCAGGAATTTTTCACGGCCCTGGTCCGTGGGTTTGTAAAAGGACGGTGGATTTTCAAGATCATCAGGGAAATAATTTTCTTTTACAAAATGTTCTTTGTGGGAATGGGGATAATTATAATTTTTGCCATACCCCATGGATTTCATGAATTTTGTTGGAGCATTGCGCAACTGAAGGGGTACTGCACCGCTGCCTCTTTTCCCGATAAATTCTTTGGCTTTTAGCAGTGCCGAGTGGGCCGCATTGCTTTTAGGAGCACTTGCCAGATAAGTGGTAACCTGCGCCAGCACGATGTCGCTTTCAGGCGGGCCGACGGCATGAACCGTCTGCATACAGGCATTGGTCAGCACCAGAGCGTAAGGATCTGCATTACCTATGTCTTCAGAAGCGAGGATGATAAGGCGTCGGGCAATGAATTCGGGTTTTTCTCCCCCGATGAGCATTATGGCCAGCCAGTAAATGGCTGCATCCGGATCTGAACCACGAACGGATTTAATAAAAGCGGAGATGGTGTCATAATGGTAATCTCCGGTTTTGTCGTACAGGGCTGTTTTGCTTTGCAGGGCTTCCCGGATGTCATCTTCCCTCAGAACGACGGGAACCTCCCCCGAAGCATGCAACGAGATTGCCAGTTCAAGCGTATTCAGCATTTTCCGGACATCTCCGCCGCAGGTGTTTAACAGCATGGTTTCCACCTTTTCACACAATTCTACTTTGAGCCGGGATAGGAGGATGTCTTCTTCGATGGCCCGGTATAGAATTGTGTGCAGTTCCGGCAAACTATAGGCTTCCAGTGTGATGACTTTACAGCGTGAAAGCAGAGGTGAGATGATTTCAAACGAGGGATTCTCGGTGGTGGCACCGATGAGGATTACCGTGCCGTTTTCCACGCCATGCAACAGAGCATCCTGCTGCGATTTACTGAATCGGTGAATTTCGTCGATAAACAGGAGCGTACGCCGCCCTCCCGTCAGAGCGCTTTTACCCTTTTCTAAAATCTCCCGTACGCGTTTTACCCCTGCAGACACGGCGGATATTTCAAAATATTCCGCCTTGAAAGCTCTGGCTAAAAGTTTGGCAAGCGTGGTTTTCCCGCTTCCCGGGGGGCCCCAGAAGATCAGTGAAAAGGGGGTCCCGTTCCGGATAGCCCGCTTTAACAGACTGTTTTCTCCCAGCAGATGGTGCTGCCCGACGAATTCCGTCAAATCCGCAGGCCGAACCCGCTCCGCCAGAGGTGGTAGATTGTTATTCAGTAAAGATGTCTGTTGCCCGGTCATTCAAATGGTTCAGATTATGCATTTTGGTTAAAGAAAAATTACAGGGTTCAAAAGGCTCCACCAAAGCGTGAAATGTACGCTGTATGTAATAGAAGTTTATCCGTTCCTGCATAACAGGCTTCCCACGGAGCCAAATGAAGCCCAATTACCGGTATCTCATTACGAAAGATCGATATTTGATAAGTGTTTTGGATTTTACCACCAGACAGATACCAAATCTCCCCTTGTGATTCAGCCGGTTCCAAGCCGCCGCAAGTTATTCCCCGGGCGAAATTTTGTTGTGGATTCTTCATTGTCCAATCAGGAGATAAAGAATTAACTTTGAGGCCTATGAAAAAAATAAAATATCTTGTTTTGACGCTCGTAATTGTCGTTCTGGTGTACGGATTCAAATCGGATCAGTCCCGCGATGTCTTTCGCAAAATGAAGACTTTCAGTCAGCTGATCAGCCTGGTTCAGCAGAACTACGTTGAAGAACCTGATATGGATGACCTCATGGAGGGAGCCATGATCGGTTTACTGGACAGGCTGGATCCTCATTCCACATATATCACTACGGACCAGCTCGAGAATATACAGGAACAATTCGACGGAAAATTTGAAGGAATCGGGATAGAGTTCGCCATTCTCGACAATTATATCACGGTTATCTCTCCCATTCCGGGAACCCCTTCAGATCGCGCAGGGTTGCAGTCCGGTGACAAAATTGTCAAGATCAACGGTGAATCGGCCTACAAGATCACGCAGGAAGAAGTCATTAAAAAGCTCAGAGGTCCCAAAGGTTCGAGAGTAGAAATATCCGTCCGGCGCATCGGTGTGGATGAACCTTTCGAAGTCATACTGATCCGGGATGAGATCCCCATAGTAAGTGTATTGGCAGACTTCATGATCGATGATAAGACCGGCTATGTTAAGGTCAATCGCTTTGCCCGTACAACTGCCCAGGAGGTTGAAGAAGCATTAAACGACCTTGAAGGTGAAGGCATGAAGCAACTGGTTCTCGACTTGCGAAACAATGGCGGCGGGCTGCTTGACCAGGCTGTCAACATTGTAGATCTTTTCATTTCCTCACGGGATACTATCGTCTATACGCTTGGACGCCTGAAAGATTCCAATGAAGTCCACCGGGCACATGTTTGGGGTACGCATAAAAAATATCCCATCATCGTACTGATTAACCGGGGTTCAGCCAGCGCCAGTGAGATTGTCACGGGCGCCCTGCAGGATTTGGACAGAGCATATATTGTCGGTGAAACAAGCTTCGGTAAAGGTCTGGTGCAGCGGCAGTATTCTTTATCAGATGGCTCGGCAGCCAGGATCACCATTGCCCGGTACTACACGCCAAGCGGAAGATTGATCCAGAGGCCCTATGATAAAGGCATTGAGGATTATTATTCCGAACTGGGTGAAGAAAACCGTGAAGCCAGTGATTCGACGTTGGCAGCGAGACCTCAGTTCACAACGAAGCACGGCAGGATCGTTTTCGGCGGCGGCGGTATCACGCCGGACCTGTATTTTAAGCCGGATCAGAATCTTACGGAAAGTGCACGTAATGTACTCTGGAGTGCCGACCGGTTATTATTCAATTTTGCCGAAACACTGAAAGATTCCATCAGGCAGGTATATCCCGACTTCAACTCCTTTTACGGTTCCTTTGTGATGGGTGAACAAGTCAGAAATTCCTTTTTCAACTGGTTGAAAACAGAGGATGTTAAATTTACGAAGGAAGAGTTGGTACAGGACTGGGATTTTCTGTCAAACCGGATCACAGCCGAAATCGCCGGAGCCAACTGGGGTAAAAAATACCTGTATAAAACCATAATCGGTTCCGATCTTCAGGTACAGGAAGCCTTAAAGCATTTTAAGGAAGCGGAGGATCTCATTTCTGAAAAATGAGCGCAGCCAATTAGTTCTTGCCTCCATGCACTAAATATCGAGAGATTTGAGACAAGATTTTCACTAATAATTTGAATATTCATTATGGATAGATATAAGAAAGGAAAACATTACTTATGGTACAGCAGTTTCTAAACGGGGGTCCTTTCATGTGGCCCATTCTCATCGCGTTTCTGATCGGGCTGATCTTTGTGCTGGAACGCTTTGTGCATCTGATCGCCGGGATGAGTACGGGCGAGGCCTTTGCGAACGATGTATCCGAGACGGTCATGTCTGAGGGTATTGATGCAGCCGTTACAAAATGTGAAAATGCCAAAGGTCCGGTAGCGAATATCCTGTTGAGTGCCCTCGAAAGAGCCCACAGGAGTGTTGAAGAGGCTGAAGATGCATTGGATAACGCCGGAGCTATCGAGATGGCTTCGATGGAAAAAAACATGAGCTGGATTTCTTTGATGATCACGACGGCACCGATGTTGGGTTTCCTTGGAACCGTTGTGGGTATGATCAAGGCTTTTAACGATATTAAAGCAGCTCAGGACATCTCACCGGCGGTGGTGGCAGACGGTATCTCCATTGCCTTACTGACAACGGCTTTTGGTCTGATTGTAGGTATTTTCCTGCAGATCCTGCAAAACGGAGTAATGTACATTATTGATAACCGCATTGTGGTTCTGCAGAGAAGTATCTCGTCGCTGACCATCGCCTTAAGAGAAAAATTTCTCGCTGATAAGTAATCTGGGAAAGCCGAAACCATGATCATTAAAGAACGCAGAGGACCGCAGGAAATACCATCCTCATCCATGGCGGATATCGCATTTCTGTTGTTAATCTTTTTTCTGCTGACGACCACCATGTCCATGGATAAAGGCATTAATATTGTCCTGCCGCCTCCCGGACAGGAAGAGATAGAGATTCCGAAAGAAAATATCACAAATATCCTGATCAATCAGGCCGGAAAAGTACTGCTTGATAATAAACCTTTCAAGATCAGGGATATTGCCGGATTTGCCGAAAGAGCCATCGCCCGCAATAAAAATATGATATTTTCCGTTCAGCCCCATCCCAAGACCAAATATGATGTTTATGTACAGGTTCTGGATCAGCTGAAAATGGCCAAAGCAAAGAAAATCTCTATTGCAAATCCAACGGAATAGAACTCATGAAATTAGAACGAAAAACCCGCTCAAAAGTTGAGATTCCCACAGCGTCTATGCCAGACATTATCTTCATGCTGCTCATTTTCTTTATGGTCACAACGGTAATGCGGGAATATGACGGGCTGGATGTTCTCCTTCCACGGGCTCAGGAAATCCAGAAACTTGAGAGCAAGCGTGAAATCACGCATGTATGGGCCCGGAAAGACGGGGTGGTCTCGATTAATGATCACGTTGTACCGGTGAAAAAGATGCGTCAGCTATTCTATGCAGAATTAGTGAAGAAGAAGGGAAAGATGACAGTTTCCATGGAGGCGGACAAAGATGCTCCCATGAAATTGATCTCCGATATTCATACTGAAATGCGAGAAGTAAATGCCTTAAGATTGAGTTATGCCACCCTTAGAAAAGGAGGAAATAATCAATGAGGATTGACCCGCTGATTGAAAAATATCCCGTCAGGGTACGCAGTATTGCGATCTATGTTATTTTTGGGATTTCACTGATCTTTTATGCCTTCCCCCGTCTGCTCGGTGAGGCAAAAAAAATTGATCAGAACAACAATGATTTTGTCATTGAAAATGTTGATATTCCCGAAACTGAACAAATGAAAATCCCTGAACCCCCCTCAAGGCCGTCAATTCCTGTTGCCTCTGATGATGAATTTCTGGATGAAGATCTGACAATTGAAGACACCGAATTTGATGACCTTGACGAATGGGATGCCCCCCCGCCGCCGCCTTCTGATGACGGCCCCAGAATTAAGTTCATTCCCTACGACGAACCCCCAATTCCCCGTACCAAGATCCGGCCCGTATATCCGGATATTGCACAGGAAGCCGGGATTGAAGGCAAAGTGATCGTGGATTTCTTCGTTGATGAAAATGGCGATGTGACCGATATTTATGTTTATCAGGGTATCCCCAATACAGGGTTGAATGAAGCCGCTATGGACGCCATCCGGAAAACTAAATTCAAACCGGCCATGCAGCGGGACCGCAAAGTCGGTGTCTGGATTCGTCAGGCTATCAATTTCAGCTTGAGCGATACAAATTGAGCTGAATTCAGGTTCAATCCCCGGCACCCGATAAGGGCGTCTTTACCGAAATTGTGTAAATTCATAGAACAATCCGGCCGAGGCCGGATTGTTCTATATTACGAGTTTTATTTTACCTGAAAAGCCGAATTCATCTGCCCTAAGTATTTACTGTAGTATCCTGTTTCTGATAGTGTTCTCAAATGTCACTCCTGTATTTTGGGGTGCATAATTTTTCAAAATTTTATTTTGCTGCCCCGTTCAAAATCCCATACCTTAGTGATTGTATATGAAAGACAATAGAGCATTTACAGCCGGTCACCAGGAATATATTCATGTCAAGGGCGCCCGTGAACACAATTTAAAAAATATCGACGTCAAGATTCCCCGTAACAAATTGGTCGTTATCACAGGACTTTCCGGGTCGGGTAAATCTTCACTCGCCTTCGATACCCTATATGCTGAAGGACAGCGCCGCTATGTGGAGTCTCTCTCATCTTATGCCCGACAATTCCTCGGACTTATGGAAAAACCGGATGTGGATCATATTGAGGGTTTGTCTCCGGCTATTTCCATAGAACAGAAATCTACGAGCAGAAATCCCCGCTCTACGGTAGGCACTATTACTGAGATCTATGATTATATGAGACTGCTTTTCGCCCGCATCGGCATTCAGTACTGCTACAAGTGCGGGGGGGCGGTAGAGCGTCAAACAGTACAGCAGATTGTCGATCAAATTTTGTCTTTCGAGCCGGGGACAAAATTCCAGGTGCTTGCACCTGTAGTACGGGGGCGAAAAGGCGAGTTCAGGGATGTGATCCACTCCATCGGTAAGGAGGGGTTCATTCGGATTAGGGTGGATGGCATTCTCAAAAATGTGAAAGACAGGTTCGCTCTAAAGAAAAATGTAAAACACACCATTGAGGTTGTCATTGATCGTCTGGTAGCAGGACCATCCATTAAAGAACGTCTTACCGGTTCCATCGAATTAGCTTTAAAAGTGGGGGCCGGTTTGGTTATTGTGGATGAGATCGGCAGGCATGAACAACTATACAGTGAGCATTATTCCTGTCCGAGCTGTGATATTTCTTTTGAAGCGCTAAACCCCCGAATGTTTTCGTTCAACTCACCTTTTGGGGCTTGTCCCGGTTGCGACGGCCTGGGCTCCATGACGACCATTGACCCTGACCTGGTAGTTCCAGATAAGTCCAAATCAATTTTACAGGGCTGCATTATTCCCATCGGGGAGCAGCCCAGGGGCAGCTGGTACGGGGCAGTCCTGAAAAGCCTGGCCCGACAGTACAATTTTTCCTTTTCAACTCCCTGGCGTGATCTTCCCGAACGGGTCCGACAGGTACTCATCTACGGAACGCGCACAAATGAATCCATCACCATGAAATATAATTCGGATCGGTTTACAGGCGAGTACAAAGGTCGTTTTGAAGGCGTTATTCCTAACTTGAAAAGGCGCTATACACAAACCCGCTCTACGCAAATGCGGGAATGGATAGAAAAATTCATGGCAAAACAACCCTGCCCGGATTGCGGTGGCTTCCGGTTGAAAAAAGCCACTCTGGCGGTGAAAGTAGGGCGGAAAAACATCAGTGAACTTACCGAATACACGGTGGGAGCACTCTTTGCGTTTTTCGGAAAAGTTCTACTCACGCACCGGCAGCAACTCATAGCCGATCAGATCATCAGAGAAATTCAGGCGCGACTTGGATTTCTGGTAAATGTGGGGCTGGACTACCTTACACTAAGCCGTTCAGCGGGAACCCTTTCAGGAGGAGAAGCCCAGCGCATCCGCCTGGCCACACAAATCGGTTCACAACTCATGGGTGTTCTGTATATTCTCGACGAACCCTCAATAGGACTTCATCAGAGAGACAACAAACGGCTGATTGCCACACTCAATCATCTCAGGAATCTTGGCAATACGGTGATTGTCGTGGAACATGATGAAGAAACCATCCGTTCAGCCGACTGGGTTCTGGATCTCGGCCCCGGCGCCGGTATTCACGGAGGAGAGGTGGTGGCGGCCGGCCCCCCCCGGGTAATTGAGGAGAACGCCAATTCAATCACAGGCCAGTATCTCAGTGGTGCAAAGTCAATCGACTATCCGGCAAGACGCCGCAAAGGGAATGGAAGAAAGCTCATTCTCAGGGGTGCGCGAGGTCATAATCTGAAAGAGGTGACGCTGACACTTCCCCTTGGCCGGCTGGTTTGTATTACAGGAGTTTCCGGATCAGGCAAATCATCGCTGATCAACATGACCCTGTATCCCATACTCTCACGGGAATTTTATGAAAGCAAACCGAGACCCCTGCCCTTTAAATCAATTGACGGACTATTAAACCTCGATAAAGTGGTCAGCATTGATCAGTCCCCAATCGGGCGGACACCACGTTCAAATCCGGTGACATACACAGGTGTATTTACACATATCCGCACACTTTTCAGCCAGTTGCCGGAATCAAAGGTCCGGGGCTATAAACCCGGCCGTTTTTCTTTTAATGTGAAAGGCGGCCGCTGTGAAACCTGTCAGGGCGCCGGTCTGATCAAAATAGAAATGCATTTCCTTGCTGATATGTATGTGCAATGTGAAGCTTGCAAAGGCAGACGTTACAACCGGGAGACTCTGGAAATTACCTACAGGGGAAAAACAATTTCGGATATTCTTGAAATGACTATCGAAGAGGCCCTGCTGTTTTTCGGTCATCACAATACCATCCACAGAATATTGCAAACTCTTGCCGACGTAGGACTGGGTTATGTGAAGATGGGACAGCAGGCCAACACGCTATCAGGAGGAGAATCACAAAGGGTCAAACTGTCATCAGAACTGTCCAAAATAGGTACGGGGCGCACACTCTATTTACTGGATGAACCCACGACCGGGCTGCATTTTGAGGATGTTAAAATGCTGCTCAGCGTCCTGCACAAGCTGGTGGATAAGGGTAATACGGTAGTGATTATCGAGCACAATCTTGATGTCATTAAAACGGCCGACTGGGTCATTGACCTGGGGCCTGAAGGGGGCTTCGCCGGTGGCAGCATTATTGCCGAAGGAACCCCTGAAAAAATCAGTAAAGTTGAACATTCCTATACGGGCCAGTTTCTGGCAAAAATACTTGGAGGATAACATGAAAAGATGGATTATTTTTTTCATACCGCTAACGATACTCTGGTGTGGCAGCCTTCCACCTGACTATTTTCAGCAGGATGTATCTTACGACATACAGGTAAAACTTGATGATGAAAATCATACCCTGTCGGCAAATGAACGGCTGGAATACACCAATAACTCACCGGATACACTCAATTTTATCTGGTTTCATCTCTGGCCCAACGCTTACAAAAATAACAATACTGCCTTGGCCAGGCAGCAACTCATAAATGGCAGAACCCGGTTTCATTTTTCATCGAAGCAGCAGCGTGGTTATATCGACAGCCTGGATTTTAAGGTGGATGGCCTCGAAGCCCGCTGGGACTTTCATCCGCAATGGATTGATGTGGCAAAAATTATACTTCCTAAGCCGCTGCCGCCGGGGAAAACCGTTATAATCGAAACGCCTTTTTTTGTAAAACTTCCTGAGATATTTTCCCGTATGGGCCATACAGGCCGGCATTACGAAATCACCCAGTGGTATCCCAAGCCTGCGGTTTACGATATGGAAGGCTGGCATCCCATGCCTTACCTCGATCAGGGCGAATTTTACTCTGAGTTCGGGACTTTCGACGTCTCCATCACATTGCCCCGGGATTATGTCGTGATGGCCACCGGTGACCTCATAGATGGTGACAGGGAATACAGCTGGCTGGATTCCCTCGCTGCCGAAGGGGCCAAAGTCGCTGCCTTATCAAAAAAAGAGCTAAAAGTCTGGCGGAAAAAACAAATGAAGGTACAGCGCAAACGCGACCGTAAAGCAAAAAAACATCGAAAAGAACAGGCTGTCGAACCCGCTCAACGAGACCTGAAAACATTGCACTACCACCAGGAAAAAGTTCATGATTTCGCCTGGTTTGCCGACCGCGATTACATCGTCCAAAAGGGCAGCCTCACAACTCCTGAGCTGAACCGCAAAGTTACCCTCTGGAGCGCTTATCTGCCTAAGAATGCCGAGCTCTGGCGCAATTCACTGGAATATCTGCACGATGCCGGCTACTGGTATTCCAAATTTTATGGAGATTATCCTTACAATCATATAACGGCTGTCGATGGTGACCTTTCAGCCGGCGGCGGCATGGAATATCCAAATATTACAGTCATTTCAACGACTCAAAACAAAACCATGCTCGAAATGGTCATCATGCACGAAGTAGGCCATAACTGGGTTTATGGCATACTCGGCAGTAATGAGCGGGACCACGCCTGGATGGATGAAGGTCTGAATGAATACAGCAATTCCATTTACTGGGAGAAAAAATACGGTTGGAAAGCTCCCCTGAATGTTCTGCCGGAAAAATTGCCCAGGTTTATCCTGCGCAACGCTGACTTTACCTGGCTGCTCGAATACAGCGGATATCAGTCCCGTGCTTTCACGAGGGATGACCAACCCATTGAACTGACTTCGGAGGAATTCAATCTTAGAAACTACGGTTCAATAGTCTATGGTAAAACCGGCGCTTACACCTATTTTCTGCACCATTTTCTGGGCGAGGCAACTATGTTTGGGGCTCTGCACGATTATTATCAAACCTGGAAATTTCACCATCCCCGGCCGGCCGATTTTAAAAATATTTTCGATCAGCATGTGGACATTGACCTGTCCTGGTATTTTGACGGTGTTCTGCACAGTACCGACTTCGTGGATTATGCCATTGAAGATGTGTCCCGGGATTCCATAACAATTGTAAACAAGGGCAAGCTGAAAGCCCCCCTGCAGCTGGCTTTTTGTGATCTCAATAAAAATTTGCAGGTGAGTCGGGGATGGTACGAAGGATTCACCGGCTCGAAAACGATCCCGCTGGAAAATCCAGGTCTCTGCGTGCGCGTTGATCCCTATGAAATTCTACCGGACATCGACCGCTCCAACAATGTATCCCACCGCAGCTGTGTGGATGTCACTCTCATCGCGGACAAACCGAATTATTTCAGTTTTTACCTTGGCAATTTAATTCCCATAGGCTGGCTCAATGCTTATAACAGGGGCCTTGGTATCGGCCTGCAGCGCGGTACTTTTCCCAGGGAATATTTTGACTATTCAATCTCTCCCGCCTTTGATCTGGCTAACAGCACCTTTATCGGAAGTGTCCGGATAGAGGGCAACTACTACCGCGTTGCAGGGCTGGATGAGTTACATCCCTTTGCCGGTTATGACCGGAACCGCGGCCGTGAGAGTCTGTATTTGGGAGGTAAATTTATATTCAGACGTCCGATCGTTTCCGATCCCTGGACATCTTTGACAATCCGGGGCTGGCGGCATAATTTCAGGAATACAGATATCTTCGACCCGCAATCCTGGCAGACGGACAGCCCCATCACTTCAGTGAGTCTCGAACTGAAACATTTCCGCAAGGTGAACCCCCTGTTGAAAATAAACAAGCAACTTAGTATCCGTTATGCGACGAACAGCAAGCAGGATTTTGCCGGTGCTTCTTTTAATTCACAGATAACCTGGCGCATGACGAGAAAGTACAGGCTTGGTGGTCATTTGACGGCCACTCGTGTTTTTAAGAACGGACTATCCCAATATCAACCGGCGGCTGCCGGCTCCCTGGATCCGGATTTTGAAAACTATGTTTGGGATCGTTCGGCACAAGGTGATTTCACCCTGTTGCAGCGGCAGTTTGTACCTGGAGTCGCATCCATGAGGGTCGCTCCCGTTTCAGGTAAAACAAATTATAATACCGCTCTGGCCCTTGGGATTGAGATCGGAAATCTCATGAGGGTAGGCCTCTTCGCTGATTTTCTCTACACACCGGACAATCTGGATATTGACGGAGACCTCTATCATCAGCTGTTCTCAACCGGGTTGTCACTCGACCTGAACCTTCTGAAAATATATGTCCCGCTGTATATGAACTGGGCAGCTTCGGCAAACCCGGGCAGCAGGGTATGGCGGGATCATATCCGGGCTGAAATCACCTTTAATGTTGATAAATTAAAATCATGGAGATAGTTATGCGATACCTGACAACAGCTCGCATTTTCATCTTATCGGCAGTTTTCGGATTTGCTACACTGACTGCGACGGATGCAAAATTTTCAGCTGACCTCAAACGGATCTTACATCAGAACCCGGAAAACGCACCTTTGAAAGTCTGGGTTTATTTCTCGGACAAGGGTTACCGTACTTCTGGCGAACTGCGTCAGGCTCTGCAGACAGCCCGGGAAACAATACCAGAGCGCACCTTGCGACGGCGCAGTAAAACCCGTCACGGTGACATCATCGATGAACGGGATCTCCCCTGCAGTGAAACCTACATACGACAGGTTCTGGAAACGGGTGCGGTCAAAAGGATTTCATCGAAATGGCTGAATGCCCTTTCCGTTTCGGCAACTGCAGGGCAGTTGGAACAAATCGAAGTGCTGCCCTTCGTTCAAAAGCTGGAGCCGGTCTATGGCGGAGTACGCCGTGAAGTTGATATTCGGGGGACATCCGCACCTGCTGCTCCCTGCCAGCTGCCACAGACCCGCAACGATTACGGTCCCTCGCTGTATCAATTGCAGGAAATGAATGTAATTGCTGCTCATGAAGCCGGTTATACCGGGGAAGGCGTGCTGGTCCTCATGCTGGATACCGGTTTTTATAAAGACCATCAAACTCTGCATGCCGATCAGATCATAGCCGAATGGGATTTCATCAATGACGACGGCAATACCCAGAATGAAGAAGGTGACCCCGAAAATCAACACAGCCACGGAACGGCGACCCTCTCCACGCTGGGGGGCAGTTTTGACGGGCAGCTTTACGGGCCGGCCTATAATGCCAACTTTCTGCTGGCCAAAACCGAAGACATCTCACAGGAGCAGCCCATCGAAGAAGATTGGTATGTAGCGGGCCTGGAATGGGGTGAGGGGCTCGGTGCAGATGTAGCCTCATCTTCTCTGGGTTATATCGACTGGTACACCCAGGACGATCTGGACGGTGAAACTGCCGTGACTACGCTGGCGGTGAATACTGCTGTTGAAAACGGCATGGTCATCGCCACAGCTGCCGGTAATTACGGACAGGGCGGCATCATTGCCCCGGCAGATGCTTTTAAGGTCATTACCTGCGGCGCGGTGGACTCCAGCGGTACAATTGCCGGTTTCAGTTCACGGGGTCCCACGGCTGACGGACGCATCAAACCGGAGGTCTGCGCCCGCGGCGTTTCAACCTACTGTGCGGCAGTTGACGGCCCGGCAACTTACAGACATGCTTCAGGAACTTCTCTTTCAACGCCTTTGACAGGAGGTGCCTGTGCCGTCATCCTGAGCGCCCACCCCGACTGGACTCCGCATCAGGTGAGGGCTGCCCTCATGCTCACTGCGGATAATGCAGAGAACCCGGATAACAACTACGGCTGGGGCATCATCGATGTTATGGCGGCCATTGATCTGAGTCTGATTTCAGGGGATGTGGATGGCAATGAGCTCGTAAATATCGTGGATATCGTGCTGGCGGTTAATTATCTGCTCGGGTCCCAGTTGCCGGATGCCTACCAGTCTTTTCAGGCTGATGTAAATGAGGATGGGATACTCGATATTACGGACATAGTTCTCATGGTGAATATAGTTCTGGGACTCGCCGGCTGATCCGCCGCAGAAAATTTCGGTAGAATTTGTCAGGCTTTAACACCGAATTTGTAGTTATTCTTCTGGGATTTGGGATTCTGTCCCTGGCCTCGGGGCGGATCGGTCATTATTTTGCCCGGATTAAATTCCCGCTGATCAGTGGATTTCTGATAACGGGAATCCTTGTAGGTCCCTTCGCTCTGGGTTTCATCCGGTTTGAGTCTCTGGAAAAACTGCGTTTCATTGATGAAATTTCCCTGTCCTTCATTGCGCTGGCAGCGGGCAGTGAACTTTATCTGAAAGAGTTGCGGGGCCGATTGAAAAGCATACGCTTTGTCACCACAGGTTTGGTGATTTCCACTTTCCTGCTGGGTAGTATGACCCTGTTTCTGCTGGCGGATTTTCTACCCTTTATGAGAGCTCTGCCCGTATCGGGAAAGGTTGCTGTTTCAATCCTGGCGGGAGTCATCCTTGTGGCCCGCTCACCCTCCTCGGCCATCGCAATTGTGAAGGAGCTGCGGGCCCGGGGGCCCTTTATCCAGACCGTTCTGGGCGTGACCGTCATCATGGATGCAGTGGTCATCATACTCTTTGCCCTAAACTCGGAGCTTTCCCGTGCGATCCTGTCGGATGTAAGAATAAATCCTCTTTTCATATTAACCGTCGCCGGTGAACTGCTGGTCTCTCTGGTCGGAGGGTATATCCTCGGTAAATTCATCTGTTCTATCCTGTCACTCCCCTTTGGAGATCGTCTCAAAACGGCAGTTATTCTGCTGGCGGGATATTCTGTATTTTTCTTTTCCGTGAGATTGGAGAATATCAGCCGTCTGAACTTCTTTTTTGAACTTTCCCTGGAGCCGCTGCTGATTTGCATGATAGCCGGGTTCATCGTGAGCAATAATTATGAAAACAGGGATAAATTTCTTAAAATTCTGGAAGATACGGGGCCTCTGATCTATATTGTTTTTTTCACTCTCACAGGCGCTTCACTGGCCCTGGATGTACTCACACAGGTCTGGCAGATAGCTCTGGTTCTGTTCGGAGTCAGATTAATCGGTATATTTTTAGGCTCCTTTACCGGAGGAGTACTCGTAAAAGACCCCATGTCACATAATCGTATCAGCTGGATGGCCTATGTCACTCAGGCCGGTGTGGGACTGGGACTGGCCAAGGATGTGGCTTTGGGTTTTCCTGAATGGGGACAGGCCTTCGCGACCTTGCTGATTGCGGTGATCATTTTGAATCAGATCGCCGGGCCACCCATGCTGAAGTGGGCGATTCACAAAGTGGGGGAGGCCCACAACAAAGCGCCGATGCAGGCTTTTGACGGCATACGGGATGCTTATATTTTCGGCTTGAATCCCCGATCCGTCACACTGGCTCGTCAGCTTCAACAACATAACTGGCAGGCCAAGATCATTACCCGCAGGCCCGGAGGCGAGGAAGATCTGCCGGCGGATGATATCGTGATCGAAGTCGTACGGGATCTCTCCCTCGAAACCCTCAAAGCCGTCAAAATGGAAGCTGCCGACGCAGTAATCTCATTTTTACCGGATGGCGAAAGCTTTGATCTGCTTGAGTTAATCTATGAACACTACGGCATCGAGACGACTGTGCATTGTCTTGAAGACCGAAAAAATCATAGTCTTTTCTCCGAGCTGGGTGTCCGCATGGTCGAACCCGGTACCGCCTTTGTGAGTCTGCTGGAACATTATGTGCGTTCGCCTGCGGGTACATCCCTTTTACTGGGAATGGATGCCGGGCAGGACATGACGGATGTGGTGGTAAACAATCCGAATCTGCACGGTGTTCTGCTCAGAGAGATGAGACTTCCCCTGGATGTCCTGGTATTGTCAATTCGCCGCAAGGGTCATTCCATACTGCCGGGCCGTGCTACGCGTCTCAGACTGAAAGATAAACTCACCATTGTGGGTCCCCAGGAAAAACTGGATGATGTACTGAGTCGTTTTGATGCCTGACGGGTCCGGTGATCACAGCTCAGGCTTTGAAAAGTTTGACGGCAAATTCATAGAGTTTGATATCGAGACTGTTTTTTTCCACTAACTCGTCATACAAGTCGGATTTTAGCTGCGTTTTTATATCTGCAATTCGTTCTTCAAGCGTGCTTTTTCTGCCATGACTTTTATTCACTACCGAAAAGGAATCAATGATGCTTACGTCATAGGCGGCTAAATATGCTTTCAAATGTTGAATGGATTGGGTAAACTTTTCCACTAAGCCGAAAAACTCCAGTGCTGCCAGGCGTTCCATGGCGATTTTTAAATCCGACTTTGTTCCACGGGCAAAGCGCATATCTTTTTCCCTGCCGGATAAATGCACGGTTTGAAAATTTTTGATTACAGCCCCGCCTTGCACGGCTCTCAGCCGCCAGCGGACATATCCGGCCAGATCGTTTTCACGTGCTATTTTGGCGCCCTGATTATGCTGACCCGGCGGAGAATATTTTTCAAATAAATAGACGGAGCCCACGCGGTCAATCGGGTGACGTAAAAAGATTATTGGCAGAAATATCCTATCTGCAACCTCCGGAAGCGGCAGTCTCAAATGGTGGCTGGTAATTACTTTAAGCATCGGCTTCTGACGGAGCAGGTTGATAACATGGGTTGCATCGAGGGTCTGCCAGGGGGCTTTCCCCTCAAGCCCATTGACGTAATTACCGAAAGTATTTATGAGAATGGAATCAATCGTAGAACCGGCATTTTTAAAAATATGATAATGCAGGATAACTACTTTATCAGGCGACACCAGCGGCGGATCGGATGTGAGTAACGACATAATTATTTGCTTTTTTATTGAAAATTTAGAACCTGTTAGCCACCTGTATTGATGTTATAACAAAAAAGGACTCACTGATAAGTTATATTGCAGGTTTGACTGTAAGTATCTCAAATTCCAGGGGTGATCTGCAAGAGACTGACCCCGTGGGTTGGTCTGCATTGACACTCAGGAAGCAGCCGAATCCTTATTTGACTTACTGTTTAATATACCCTGTCCGGAGTTTTTCAATCAAGAGATTGATGTGTTTTCTGATGAATCAGCGCCTTGTTATTACTATATGTCGCCATGCAGGGGTTGATCAAATTGAAGCGAGATCATGGAGAATGGGCCGCCGGACAGCAGACACAGCGTATCTGTTATTCTGTATCCTGATTGGGATCGAGTATTCGGCCGAGGAACAGAATGCTGCCTGATTGAATGTCCCGGATCAGGAAGAAGAAGGGATGATCTGCTTTGAAGCTTTTGCTTTTTTGAATACTCGTTTCAATAGCCACACCTGTGGCTGCAGCGGCCTCGGATCCTTCTTCGTTTACTTCAATAAAGGCCTTGTGAAATATGGCCTTGATGAACAGTGATTTTGTACCGTCAATACCTGAAAAATCCGCACCCCCGACAAAGGCTCTGAGCATCCCAAGGGCCTCTATCTGTTTTGTGATATTGTACACACCCCAGTTAAACTTGAATCGGGTAAGATAGACTGCAACAGTTTTTTAGCAATACCGGCAAGCCATGTTTCCAGGTTCTGTTGTGATAAGCGGTCTTCGATGGCGGACAGCCCGTCTGGAGTGTCGGGCAAAATCACAACCATGGACAATTTCCTGCCCTCGTAGGGTAATTCCAGCAATTTAGCCCCTTCAATCTCACTATATCCAAAGTGCTCCTCCTGTCAAAGGCGTTCGGGCAGTCTAGCGTCAGTTTTCTGAGAGTACTGCCTGAGCGGCGGCCAGTCTGGCGATGGGAACACGATAAGGCGAACAGCTCACATAGTCCAGGCCGGCTTTGTGGAAGAAATGAATGGAAGCCGGATCACCACCATGTTCTCCGCAAACACCGATTTTCAGGTTGGCTTTGGTTTCGCGACCTTTTTGAACACCCAATTTCAGCAGTGCGCCCACACCCTGCTGATCAATGGATTGGAAGGGGTCATTAGCCAGAATACGTTCTTTCAGATATTTAGGGAGGAAGCTGCCAATATCATCGCGTGAAAACCCGAAAGTCGTCTGTGTGAGATCGTTGGTTCCAAAAGAAAAGAATTGTGCCTCACTGGCAATTTCGTCTGCGGTTACACAAGCCCTGGGTAGTTCGATCATGGTCCCTACCAGGTAGTCGAAGCGATAGCCTCTCTCTTCCTGGACTTCTTGTGCCACGCGGTTGACAATGGTTTTCTGGTCAGCCAGTTCTCTCACTGAACCCACTAAGGGGATCATCACTTCCGGAAAGGGTTTTTCTCCATCACTGATCAGGTCCACCGTGGCTTCAAAAATTGCCCGGGCCTGCATTTCGGTGATCTCGGGATAGGAGATTCCCAGACGGCAGCCGCGATGCCCCAGCATCGGGTTCAGTTCATGCAGACCGTCGATTCTCTTATGCAGTATATCTTCGGGTATTTGCAGCATAAGTGACAGCTCGGTTATCTGGGCCGGAGTCTGGGGCAGGAATTCATGGAGTGGTGGGTCCAGCAGTCGAATGGTGACCGGGTTGGGCGCCATGGCTTTCAAAATGCCATAAAAATCAGCCTTTTGAAAAGGCAGCAGTTCCATGACGGCGGCTCTGCGGTCCGTATCGTTATCAGCCACGATCATCTTTCGCATGGCCAGGATCCGCTGGGGATCGAAAAACATGTGCTCCGTTCGGCAAAGCCCGATCCCCCTGGCACCAAAGCTCCTTGCCAGAGCGGCGTCGGCGGGTGTATCTGCATTTGTACGAACATCCAGCCGGCGGATTTCATCTGCCCATTTTAGGAGTTGTGTAAAATAGCGGTTGCTCTCCAGATCGGGATCTATCAAATCCAGCTGACCGGCGTAAACCTCACCCTTAGTTCCGTTTAGTGATATCCAGTCACCTTCGCCGTAAGTTTCTTTTCCCACAGTCAATGTTTTTTTGCCGGCGTTGATATTTAGTTCCGCGCAACCGACTATACAGCATTTCCCCCATCCCCGGGCGACCAGGGCAGCGTGAGATGTCATACCGCCTTTGGCCGTGAGGATGGCTTCTGCTGCGTGCATACCATGTATATCTTCCGGAGAAGTCTCGGCTCTCACCAGCACTACGGCTTTACCTTCACTTTTCCAGCGTTCGGCATCATCTGCCGTAAAGACTATCTGACCTGTGCCGCCACCCGGTCCTGCCGGTAAGCCAGTGGCCAGTAGTTTGCCGGCCTTTTCTGCTTTCGGGTCGATCATGGTATGCATGATCTCATCCAATTGGTCAGGTGCCACACGACTAACCGCAGTACTACTGTCGATCATGCCTTCATCAACCATGTCAACGGCCATACGCAGGGCAGCCGTGCCGTTACGTTTACCCGTTCGGGTTTGGAGCATCCATAAACGCCCCTCCTGAATCGTAAATTCGATATCCTGCATGTCTCTGTAATGCTTTTCCAGGCGTTCCTGTATGGCATCCAGCTCTGCATATAACCCGGGCATCGCCTCCTCCAGGCTGGCAAGGTGTGCAGTATGTGCTGTCTTGTTTGCATTATTCAGCGGATTGGGTGTGCGAATCCCGGCGACCACATCTTCACCCTGAGCATTTGGAAGCCACTCACCGTAGAATTGGTTTTCGCCCGTAGCGGGGTTTCGCGTAAAAGCCACTCCCGTGGCACAGTCATCCCCCATATTCCCAAAAACCATTGCCTGTACATTGACGGCCGTTCCCCATTCATCGGGAATATTTTCGATGCGGCGGTAATTTACGGCCCGCTTTCCGTTCCACGAAGTAAATACGGCATCAATCCCGCCCCACAATTGGGCATAGGCGTCATCGGGGAATTCAACTCCCAGGCGTGATTTAATGAGTTTCTTGTAAATGGTAATGAGTTGCTTGAGGTCCGCCGCCGAAAGATCAGTATCAGATTCCACTTTCCGGTCTGTTTTCATCTGCGCCAGTTCCTTTTCGAGCAATTCACGGATGCCCTCTCCTTCAGCCGGCTCTATTCCGCCGGCCTTTTCAATCACCACATCGGCATACATCGTGATCAGGCGGCGATAGGCATCGTACACAAATCTTTCATTTCCCGATTTTTTGATGAGGCCCTGTACTGTGCTTTCCGTAAGCCCTACATTCAATACGGTTTCCATCATCCCGGGCATGGATTGCCTGGCGCCGGATCTCACCGATACCAGCAGCGGATTTTTACTGTCGCCGAATTTCTGCCCCATGACGGTTTCCATCTTATGCAACGCATCCTTAACGGCTTTTTCAAGACCATCGGGGTAACTTCTGTTTTGCATAAATATGGTGCATACATCAGTGGTAATGGTGAACCCGGGGGGGACGGGAATTCCCAGAGAGGTCATTTCGGCGAGATTGGCACCTTTTCCGCCCAGTAGATTTTTGTCGCCGGCCGAACCGTCAGCCTTACCGGCACCAAAGGAGTAAACATACTTCACAACTAATTCCTTCCAGTTATTCTGCAAATCAGTAACTATCTTTTGAGTGACTAGCCTAAACTAATTCTAAAAATGAGGGCGAAATTTACGAGGCGGATGACGGATTTCTAAAGTGATAAATGAGGAATAACGCAAATAGTGATCGGCGGTGGCTGCCCGAAACAGCATCGCTAAAATATTCTAAATTGGTAATTGGTGAACTTCGACAGATACCGCTAACTTTTCACCCAATTTTGAAAGGAAAAACATTGAAAATCGAAAGAATTAATAAAGGCAGCTGGGGTAAAATCCGCGCTTTTTTAGATGTACGGACTGAAGATGGATTTGTGATCAAGGGCTTTAAGCTGGTTGAGGGCGTCAACGGTTTATTTGTCGGCTTTCCCAGCCAGAAAGGGAACGACGGAGAATATCATGATACTGTTTGGGCTGACAAAGAAGTCAAAGATGCTCTGACACAACTGGCAATGAAAGAATATGGCGGTGATATCATGAGCGGCGGTTATACTGCCGAGCCGTATTCTGATGCTCCCCCGCCCGCCGTCCCCGACGAAGGGCAAGCACCTATTTCCGACGACGATATTCCTTTTTAGTTTACCATTGTCCTTTGATACCGGAACCCGATGGCAAACCGACCCGGAGAGAGTAAACTTTCCGGCTGTATATCTCTGTATCCTGCCTGCAGGCCACTTAAAAATCAACCGAAAATACCCTTAACCCCTGTAAATTAGACCATGATATTTTCAAATAATTTTATGCTTACGCAGATTCTTTCATAATCAAACAATCAATTAATCTTGGAGATCGTATGTACAGTGAAAATACTGAATTATTCCCTCAGGCTTCTCCAGGCGGTGGAAAATCGACAATCGCCGGACGAAAAGCCAAACGGGCGCTCTGGACGGAGCTGATCAGTGGTGTCACCGGACTTTTGCTGTCCGGATTTATTTTTGGGCATTTGATACTCGAGAGCCTTTCGGTTTTCGGAGCTGAAGCCTATCAGACCGTAGCCGATTTTATGGAAAAGACCCTGCCGTTAGCCCAAATCTCGGCGGTGGTTATTCCGCTGCTGTTTCTGATACATTTCATTTATGCCGGCCGCAAGATTCCGGGCAAACTATATGAACGCAAACGCATGCTGGAATTGGGTCACTCCCTTAAAAAGTCAAAAAACCGCTGGAATCAGAAAGCCGGCGAATATACAACGCTGCGGCGGCACTTTGAAACTTCGCTGTGGATATGGCAGGTGCGTACGGGCATGCTGGTCCTCGCTCTGGGTGCTTTTCACTTCGTACTTGTGATCTGGAATATTTTCACGGATATGGGAATTAATGCTACAGCGGGTATACAGGCAGGTGTTTCAGGCCCCCGGGTTGAGAGCGGATTGTGGCTGCTGTACCTGTTTCTCGGTGTGGCAATTGTCGTTCACATGTCCATCGGTCTTTATAGATTGGCGGTGAAATGGCTGGCGGACACCTGGTTCGACCGGAAAATTGCCTATGTGGTTTTTTCCATCTTATTCTGGGTCTATCTCATTCTTAATTTCCTCGGAGTTGCCGGACTTTATCGGGTGATGAATGGAGGTCTCCTATGAGTAATATTTATACTTCTGATGTTTTGATCATTGGTGCCGGACTCGCCGGTGAGCGTATAGCTGTTGCAGCCGCCAAAGAGGGTCTCAATGTGATCATCCTCTCCCTTGTACCACCCAAACGCAGCCACTCAGCCGCCGCCCAGGGCGGCATGCAGGCAGCTCTGGGGAATGCTGCCAAAGGCAAAGGTGACAATGCCACGCTCCACTGGCTGGATACGGTTAAAGGGTCGGACTGGGGTGCCGATCAGGAAGTGGCACGGATATTTGCAGATAATTCCCCCATTGCCATGCGCGAGATGGCGCATTACGGTGTCCCCTGGAACCGCGTAAAAGGCGGACCTGCAGATTATTTTATTAAAGGGAAAAAAGAAACCGTCGAAGAAGATCCCGCCAAGGAAGGACTGATCACAGCCCGGGCTTTTGGGGGCACAGCTAAATGGCGTACCTGCTATACAGCAGACGGGACCGGTCACTCGGTACTTTACACCATGGACAATATGGCCATTCAACTGGGGGTTACAGTACATGACCGCATGGAAGCTCTCGGACTGATCCATGCAGACGGTGTCTGCAAAGGCGCAGTCGTCAGGAGCTTAAGAAACGGGTCTTTGTCAACGTATTTTGCCAGGGCAACTGTCATCGCCACGGGTGGATATGGCCGGATTTACGGTCACTCCACGAATGCCGTTATTAACGAGGGGACCGGAGTCAGCATCGCCCTGGAAACAGGTATTATCCCGCTTGGAAATATGGAAGCCGTGCAGTTTCATCCCACGGGGATCGTACCGACGGATATTCTGGTTACTGAAGGCTGTCGCGGAGACGGCGGTTATTTGCTGGATGTGGATGAATACCGTTTTATGCCGGACTATGAACCTGAAAAACAGGAGCTTGCCTCGCGGGATGTGGTTTCCCGAAGAATGAAAGAACATATGCTTAAGGGCAAGGGTGTCCACAGTCCCTATGGAGACCATCTGTGGCTGGACCTTAGACATCTGGGTGCGAAACATCTCCATACAAAGCTGAGGGAAGTATATGATATCTGCAAATACTTCATTGGAATTGATCCGATCACTGAGCTCGTACCGGTAAGACCCACACAGCATTATTCCATGGGAGGTATCCGTGTCAACAAGGATGGCCACGTCTACAATATGAAAGGTCTGTTCTCGGCCGGAGAAGCAGCCTGTTGGGATCTTCACGGCTTCAATCGTCTGGGGGGCAACTCCCTGGCAGAAACCATCGTTGCCGGAATGGTTGTGGGTAAGCGGGTAACGGCCTTTGCCAAGGCTAACCCGGCTGAAGTAAGTACTACACTTGCCCGTCAGTTTGAAGAACAGCAGAAAAAACGAATCGATGCACTTTACAACGGCAGCGGCAGAGAATCCCTGGTTGAGATAAAGCGGGACATGGCCAAAATATTATCCGATAAAGTTGGGATTTTCCGCACTGGTAAAGGGCTTGAGGAAGCAGTAACTGAATTTGGCAAACTCATTCGCCGGACAGACGAGATCAAAGTTAAATCCACAATTCCCGGACGGAATATGGAACTCACGGAAGCTCTGAAATTGAAGGGTATGGTAAAGCTCGGTTTCTGCATAGCTGCCGGGGCGGAGGCCAGAAAAGAGAGTCGCGGTGCTCATACGCGCGATGACTTCCCTGCACGGGACGATGCCGGCTGGCTGAACCGGACATTGGCCAGATGGCCCGAAGGTGCGATGCAGCCTGAATTGAGCTATGAACCGGTGGGTACAATCGACATGCCACCGGGTGACCGGGGTTACGGCGGCGGCCAAATGATCCCCATGTCAATTCCCGTTGAAGACTATAATGCAACTGTGGATGAGCTGCAAAAAAAGAACGGTAAACACGAAACCGCAGAACCCATTAATACAGGATTAAGACCCGGCCTGTGGAAAGAGGAGGTGAAGTAATGGCCCGTACATTGACATTTAAAATATTTCGCTATAATCCTTACGCTGCTGATTCCACACCTTTTTTACAGGAGTACAAGGTTGAAGAAACCCAGCGCATGAATCTCTTCGCAGCGCTCAATTACATCCGGGATGAACTGGACCCGACCCTCATGTTCGATTTTGTCTGCCGGGCAGGCATTTGCGGCTCCTGCGGGATGCTGATCAACGGGCGTCCCACACTGGCCTGCAGAACTCTCACAGGCGACCTGCCGGAGGTCATCGAATTACTGCCGCTGCCATATTTTAAGATGCTGGGAGATCTTTCAGTCGATACGGGCATCTGGTTCCGCCAAATGGAAGAAAATGTAGAATCCTGGATTCATACACAAAAGGAATTCGATCCCGCTGCTGAAGAAGAACGCATGAACAATGAACTGGCCAATAAAATCTACGAAAGTGAAAGATGCATAGAATGCGGCTGCTGCATTGCAGGCTGTGCAACCGCCAATGTCAATCCCGATTTCGTGGGTGCTGCGGGACTCTACCGTGTTGGCCGTTTCATGATGGACCCCCGGGACGAGCGCAATGAAGAACAATGGTTCGAACTGATCTCAACGGACGAAGGTGTGTTTGGCTGTATCGGTATGATGGCCTGCGGTGATGTCTGTCCAAAAGATCTGCCGCTGCTGGAGATCATGGCCTTTGTCAGAAGGAAAATGTCTGCCACAGCATTGACAAAATAGATTGGAAACCGGAGAAAGTCCGGCAAAAACCGGACTTTCTCCTAATCCAGCCTAAAATCTATGGGGACTACCATCCAGACCCCGACCTTTTTATCCTGATTCATAGCTGGTTTCCATTTACTGCTCTTAACTGCTTCGAGGGCAGCCTCATCCAGGCCTGTGTTAGGACACCCCTCCTGCCCCCGGGCATCCCGCACAGCGCCATTTTCATCAATGAAAAAAACGACAATTACACGGCCCTCAATCCCGGCCTCATGGGCAAACTGTGGATATTCGGGTGTGATGGGGATGATCGCTTCTGGTTCAACTTCACGGAGGATATAGATGAATGAGGGTATTGCTGCCGCCGGCAACCCGCTCCGTTCCGGAAAATCAATGGGGACATCTACAATGGGATCCGCTTCATCATCCTCAACCGGAATGAATAGACTGGGATGAAGAGGTTCCGGCTCGGGAAGTGATTCTGTTATCGGGGGAAGATTCGTGAGCTCCTCATCAGAAAGACTAACTTTAATAATATACCGGGCAGGTTCAATTAAAAACCGGGGGAAGCGTAAAAAGTAATGGTGACGATCCGCAATCTTAAAGGATATTGTCTCGTTAATAGGTCCACTCTCATTGGAATACATCCTGTCTTTACCGACTCAAATCTATGTAACATAATGTTATATTTCAAAGTAATTTATGCAGGGCATGATAGAAATGTAAACCTAAGCCTCGGTCCTGTTGCCGCATCCGGCCCCTTAAATGCGATGCCGTCATGTTCAGAAAAACTATGTCACTGGGAACTGCTTTAGCTGTAAACTTTAGCTAAATTCTCAGGCATAATATTTTATTGAACCGCATTTTATTTGAAGAATTCTATACCGGATGATTTATTTAAATTAATACGAAATCGTACAGGAGAATATGATGATTGTATCAACAACCGAAACCATACCCGGTAAGGAGATCATAGAAAATCTTGGTGTTGCCATGGGCAATGTAGTCAGGGCAAAACATATCGGTAAGGATATTCTGGCCGGATTAAAGGGTATTGTTGGCGGAGAGGTCCGGCAGTATACAGAACTGATGGCCGATGCCCGGGACGAAGCCCTGAAGCGCATGACTGACGATGCCCGGACAAAAGGAGCTGACGCCGTTGTTAATGTGCGTTTTATCACCAGTATGATTGCCAGAACCATGTCCGAACTACTGGCCTACGGGACAGCGGTCAGGTTAAAATGACGCTTACACCGGTGTTGTCAGGTAAACTGTTCAACCGTGATTCCTGCCCGGCTAAATATCTCCAATGAATCCCTTTTGCGATAGTCCTCGTGATAAATCACTTTTGTAACATGCCCCAGATTTACAAGGCGTTTGGCACAGGCCGCGCAGGGTAAATGGGTAACAAAGACGATTTTTTCAATATATCTTGGTGAATCGCAATTGATGACTGCATTTTCCTCGGAATGCAGACAGCCGCAATTCCCGGGCTCATCGCGGTCACATTTGTTGGGCAGACCTGATGCATTCCCGTTATAGCCAATGGCTAAAACTTTCCGAAAGTCCGTTGTGGTAATAACCGTGCCTACCCTCAGGCGACTGCAGGTTGACCTCCGGGCAATCAGAAGTGCAAACTGCATATAGACCGCTTCAAAGCTGGGTCTTGAGATTTCTTCAGTCATGTAAATTATCCTGTATTAATTCAATCATCTTGACATCCCGGCCGATAATCTAAGTCTCATTCGGCGAACCCCGGCAATGTGGATTACAGTTGGGACTCTTTCCACCATGTCTGGTGAAATATAGATTTAATCTTATGAATCAGCCTGCAATTCTCACGAAATTTGAGTATGACCCCGGGCTCTAAAATTGATTCAAAACTTTCCCGCAGGCTAAGCGCCATTGTGGGCAGTCAAAATTTCCTCGACCAGGCGAGTGAGCTGAAATTATATTCTATTGATGCTCTGCGCTTTCACAGTGCCCTGCCTGGCTGCATCGTACTGCCGGAGTCAACCGATGAGGTTAGTGAATGCGTAAAGGCCTGCAGTGAGGCTAATGTTCCCTTAACAGCACGCGGTGCCGGTACGGGGCTGAGCGGTGGAGCTCTTTCGGATGGCGGAGTGATCATTCAGCTGAGCAGGATGAACCGGATTATAAAGCTCGATCCTCTGAACCATCTGGCGATTGTACAACCCGGCGTAGTCAATGCGGCTCTCTCCAGACGCGTAAAATCCTATAATCTGCATTTTGCTCCCGATCCTTCCAGTCAGATTGTTTCCACCATCGGAGGTAATGTTGCGGAAAATGCCGGTGGACCGCACACACTGAAATATGGTGTCACTTCGAATCATATCCTGGGGCAAACAGTAGTACTCGCCGATGGCGAGGTCGTTCAATTGGGGGGAAAGTTGCGCTGGTACCCGGGCTATGATCTTTCAGGTTTGTTCACCGGTTCTGAGGGAACCCTGGGCATAACCACAGAGATTATCGTAAATCTCTCGGAGCTTCCGCAAACCGTTCGTACTTTCCTGCTGATCTTTGATGAACTTACCCGGGCTACGGACTGTGTGTCCGCTATTCTGAAACGGGGAATTCTGCCTACGGCTCTGGAAATGCTGGACCAACTCACTATTCAAGCCGTTGAAGCAAAACTAAAACCGGGCTTCCCCAGGGATGCACAGGCAGTACTCATTGTTGAACTGGACGACGTGAACTGTGACCTCCCCGGAGATTCAGCAAAACTGAAAATGACAGCCCGCGAGTTTACTGAAAATCCCATTGAAGAAGCTCTCACTGCAAGGCACCGGGAACAGCTCTGGCGGGGCCGCAAACATGCGGTCGGGTCCCTGGGGCAACTTGCACCGGCCTATTATACAAATGACGGCGTGGTTCCCCGTAACAGATTGACCGATGTGTTTCGGGAGATTGAAATAATTGCAGATAAATACCAAATTCAAATTGCCAGTTTTTGCCATGCGGGGGATGGTAACATCCATCCAAACGTGCTTTACGACCCTTCGGATCCTGCTCAAATACAGCGAGCCTTGAAAGCCTCGGAGGAGATTCAGAGAATCTGTGTGGAAATGGGAGGTACTATCACCGGCGAACACGGCGTGGGGCTGGAAAAAAAAGCGCAATTACGCCTGATGCACACGGCTACAGAGATTGAAGTGATGCTAAATATAAAAAAAGTCTTTGATCCTCAAAACCTGGCCAATCCGGGCAAGATTTTCCCTTCGGATCGCAGTGAGATGGAGTCGGATGAACCTGCAGGTAGTCCTCGGGGATACTCACAAATCAGAGAACGTTCAGAGCCAAATTTCATACTGCAGCATGCCCCGGACAACCTGACATTGAAGCTGGGAGCCGAAGCTGACCTGCTGGCCGTCCAGGTTTTCCTGCGGCCCTTCGGACAGTTTCTGCCGCTTGGTCCTTTCAAAAGGGACACAACTGTCGGACATGTCGTCAATTACAATCTCTTCGGTCAATACGCCGCCCGCTACGGTACTGTCCGAAATCTGTTGCTAAACGCAAAAATCCGAACCGGTTCCGGTATCATCAACACGGGCGTAGATGTGATGAAAAATGTCAGCGGATATGACTTGAACAAGCTGATCATAGGTGCCCGGGGCTCCCTGTGTGAGTTGCTTGAAGTGACCTTCCGCATTTACCCGGTCCCCTCAGATCTCGAAGTTGATTATCTCGGCACCACCAGACTCATTTCCGACGGCTGCCGCATTGTACTGCCTCCGCTCATGGTTGAAAAAATGACCTCTGCGCTGGATGAAGCACGGCTTCGGACAGTTTCGATAATCCCCCTGGGAGTGATAGATATTGAACACAGTATTGCAGAATTAGGTTCTGAAGTACTTGATTTGGTCGGACGTCTGGGGGGGTTTGCAGGAGAGTTAAAGGGCGGCATCTTCCACGTTGATAATTCTCCAAATGAACATCTCATGGAAAAAATCAAAGAGGTCTTTGACCCCCACGGTGAATTCCCCGAATATCATGGCTAAGGCACAGATTCCGGAAACCCTGCTGCAGGAGTGCATTCACTGCGGTCTATGCCTTACAGCCTGCCCGACCTATTTGACCACGGGTCTGGAATCCGAAAGCCCCCGGGGACGTTTGATGCTTATGGATTTTATATTCCAGGGGATTGCCGACCCGCCGATGCACCATTTGGAAACCTGCCTGGATTGCCGCGCCTGCGAAACTGCCTGTCCTTCCGGCGTTGATTACCACAAATATTTTGAACGTTATCAGAAAGAAAAATATGCGCTGCTGCCACTGCCCTTAATTCGAAGAATCGGACTGAAGTTAGTGACCAGTCGTTCAGGGCTCAGTGCTATTTTCCGCATAATTGCCCTTGCTCAAAAACTTCGTATTCTCAAATTAATGGCATTCTTCAGTGATAAATTCCGGGGATTACCAAGAATCTCCAAAACCTCATTTATAAAAGGCAGTTCAAGCCAATATCCTGCCTTCAGAGAACCGAGAGGAGCGGTGGCCTTCTTCAGCGGCTGTGTCATGGATGGCCTTTACGCCGACGTTCATGCTGCTACTGTGCGGGTGTTGCGCTGGAATGGTTACACCGTGGACATTCCCGGTGATCAGACCTGCTGCGGCGCCCTGCATCAGCATACGGGGGGATATTCCTGCCTTGGCGGGTTGCTTCGTAAAAATATCCAGGCCTTTCGGGAACATGACACGATCATCAACAACTCAGCCGGTTGCGGTGCCTGGATGAAGGCTTACGGAGACATTCGCTTCACCACCAAGATCAAAGATATCACGGAGTTTCTACTCGGAGGTGATCTCATTTCCCCTGTCAACCGCCAGCATGGATGGCGCATTATTTATGATGCACCCTGTCATCTGGAACATGCTCAAAATATCACCAATGCCCCTGCAGAATTACTGAAAATTTTCGGATATGAAGTGGCGGAATTCCCTGAAAGCCACATCTGCTGTGGAGCTGCAGGAGCCTATGTACTGACCCAACCGGATTCATCAGCTGATATTCTCAAAATGAAAATGGCGGATATCGGCAGAGCCGGTAAAGTGAACGCCATTGTCACTGCAAACCCGGGCTGTCATTTACAGCTCCGGAAAGGCTGTGACCTGTATGCTCCGGGTACCGCTGTGTGGCATATATGCCAGGCTCTTGACAATGTTTACCGGCTGGATGCCCAAT
The DNA here is from genome assembly GCA_024277615.1 of Fidelibacterota bacterium. Taxonomy (GTDB): domain Bacteria; phylum Fidelibacterota; class Marinisomatia; order SCGC-AAA003-L08; family JACNLC01; genus JAADGM01. The sequence goes on from JAJRUW010000001.1 coordinate 58,141, forward strand.
ACCGTAAAGCCTTTAACCTATCGAACTAAAGGATATTCAAAATGCTCGATCTGTCAAAACAAAATAATATAACCGTTATCCGATTAAACCGGCCTAAAGTGAACGCTCTGAACAGAGAGATGGTAGTTCAGCTGTCAAATACTCTGAATTCCCTTAAAGAGGATCGCGAAACCGAAGGCGTTATCCTCACCGGGTTGCCCGGTATCTTTTCCGGTGGATTGGATGTCATCGATCTCTATGATCGGGACAGAGATTTCATGACCGGTTTTTGGCAGGATTTCATAATTTTGTTGTATCAACTTTTCACTTACCCGAAGCTTCTGTTTACGGCAATTACCGGTCATTCTCCTGCCGGTGGAACCGTTCTGGCAATTATGACAGATTATCGGGTTATGGCCGAAGGCGATTTCTCAATTGGTCTCAACGAGGTCGCAGTCGGGTTAATATTACCAAACAGTATTGGGCAGGTCTATCAGTACCTGCTGGGAAACCGCCGTGCAGAGATGTTGGCGCTCACCGGTACACTGGTTTCTCCGGCAGAGGCCCACAGGATTGGACTGGTTGATGAACTTAGTAAGCCCGGTGATGAACTGAAGCAAACTCTTTGCAGAATGAACTCATGGCTCGAGTTACCCCGGCAACAACAGATAGCCACAAAATTACAATTGAGAAAACAGATCATCGATCAATTCATAAGCTTCCAACGTGGTGATGTCGCTAAAATGGTAGAAACCTGGTTTGAACCTTCCTTCCAGCGTGTAATGGGCAAGCTGGTTAAAAAATTACAGGAATAAAAGCCGGTTTCTATTCCTCACTCAGATGCCTGTTAAAATGGCGATACGCGATTTAGACTTTTTAATCGACCAAATATAAACTTATCGGGTGTGGGTAAAAATTGTACTGATAGCACAATCGAATGGAAGACGAGGTGAAGTTAAGTAAACAATTTCACTATCTATCATTGGTCCATATTTTGTAAATTCAGGGGTCGTTGGGGATATGTTTTTGTGTTGACAACAACTGAACCACAGGCTGCAATAGCCCAATATCGGATGAAAGATCCCTGCAGGTAAATCACCACATCATTTAATGATAACTATTTCAATTGTTTTTTGAACGATCACCGATCTCACGTGCCGTGATTGTCTGTTGAATAACGTGCAATATCCCGGTATCAACCGAAGAGTGGGTAACGCGGGTAATAGAACCCGGATGAATGTTGCAGGGGCATTGAATTCAGCCAGCCAGTACATCACGACGGATGTAAAGACGGACTAAAAGTTGATATTTGAAAAAATAAAAAGTGGAGTTATTATGTACAAAATAGAGAAGAAGCCCTTTGGATATTACCTTACCTTTTCAGACTTTATCAAAGCTGAGGAAATGGCACAGTGGGTTGCAGACTCGAAACAAGCGCTGGAAAATCAACACGGAGATTTTGGTGTTTTTGTCGATATGCGGTCACTGATGCCCCTGCCGGAAGCAGCTCAGAATCACATGGTCGAGGGTCAAAAATTGTATAAACAGAAGGGAATGCAAAGATCCGTGGTCATTCTCAACAGCGCCATTACAACCATGCAGTTTAAACGGATTGCTAAAGAAACCGGGATTTATGAATGGGAACGATATATTGATGCATCGGCAGTTGACAATTGGGAAACTGTGGGAATTGACTGGTTAGACAAGGCGATCGACCCGGATAAATAATCAGCAATTATATTCCCGATAGTTGGTGGCGGTATCCATAATTTTGTGTAAATGGGAATTATTAATTTTCAAAAATCATTCTGTTTTCAAATATAATTGAGAATTGATTCATAGCCTGTTTCCAATTTTGAATGGGCATTGTCCGTTTTTTAAATGCATTTCTTATTGCCAAATATAAGATTTTAAACACCGCTTCATCACTGGGAAAAGATTCTCTGTTTTTGGTGACTTTTCTCAAAGTCATA
>JAJRUW010000055.1 GCA_024277615.1 Fidelibacterota bacterium
AACGATAACCTGAGCGCAGGGAATCACCAGATTGTCTGGGATGCAGAAAATTTCTCCAGCGGTGTTTACCTGATCAGTATGACTTCTGAAAATGTTTCATTAAAACAGAAAGTGATGCTGGTAAAGTAATATATTCTTTATCAAAAAAAAGGCTGCCCGTCGGGCAGCCTTTTTTTTATCTCTTGATTTGATCCGGTTGTTTATGGCATCTCAGAAAGCATCAATTATCGACTGATGACCGATCCTCCTGTTTATGCCATAATATTAATCCTCTTTTTTGTTTGTACTGAGTTTGAACAGCAGATAAGCCGGACACAGGCCCATCAGTGCCGTTCCAATGGGAATGATTCCGATAAGCCCCCACCAACTTTTATAATAATACCCCAAACCCAGAATGACGAGACCCAATATGTAACGAATCAGTTTATCTGAACTGCCGACATTTTTAACCATCATTTACTCCTTCCATTGATTTAAAATCGGAAAATGTTAAAGACCCGCAAAAACAACTCCCGGGTGTGGGAAATTTACACAACAGCAAGGAATATCCCCAAAATAACAATTTGTTTAAATGAATTCATGGATAAAGGAATGGTCTGCCGAATGCAGTTGCCGGATTTAAAAGGAATAAAAGGAGTTTGAAAACGTCCCGGGCCTATAATTTATCCCGGATGGCCTTTCGCGCCTGGTCGGCTGATATTCTAACCTGTTCCATGGTATCCCTGTCCCGTATGGTCACTGTATTATCTTCCAGAGTTTGATGATCAACGGTAATCCCGAACGGCGTCCCGGCTTCGTCCTGGCGACGATACCGGCGACCGATTGATCCTCCTGCATCGAAGAAAGCGCTGAACTCTCCACGCAGGTCGGCAACGATCTGACGGGCTTTCTCCGGCATACCGAGTTTGTTGAACAGGGGAAATACGGCTACCGTAATCGGAGCTATTTTAGGCGATAATTTCAGGATATTCCTTTTTTCACCCTTGACCTCCTCTTCGGTGTAAGCATCCGCAAGAACTGTAAGGACAGCCCGGTCAACTCCTGCTGATGCCTCTACCACAGCCGGAACGATGTGTTGGTTATTTGCCTGATCAAAATACGAAAGTCGCTTCCCGCTAAATTCGATGTGACGATCCAGATCGAAAGTGCCCCGGTCGGCGATACCCTCCAGCTCGGACCAGCCGAAATCGAATTGATATTCTACATCATAACAAGCAGTTGAATAATGTGCCAGTTCATCCGAACCGTGGGGTCTTAAGCGTAATTTTTCCGCAGTTATTCCCAGAGACTTAAACCAATTCAACCGTTCCTGAGACCAGTATTCCAGCCACTTACCGGTTTCAGCGGGCTGACAGAAAAACTCCATTTCCATCTGTTCAAATTCCCGTGTTCTGAAAATGAAATTACCGGTAGTGATTTCATTGCGAAAGGCTTTTCCGAGCTGAGCGATCCCGAAAGGGAGCTTCTGACGCGAAGTGGATTGCACATTGGCAAAATTTACAAATATCCCCTGGGCAGTCTCCGGACGGAGATAAACTGCCGAGCCCGAATCGGCTACAGGACCCATGTGTGTTTTGAACATGAGATTAAATTGTCTGAGATCTGTCCAGTCCCCTACTTCACCATTGAAAGGGTCCACAACACCGGCTGTTTTCATGAGCTCTCCACTTCGTTCCCCGAGATCGATGAGTTTTACAACCAGGCTTTGTATTTTTGCTTCTTCATTGTCATACGAAACTTGTTTGTCTTGGATCATCCGACCCAGTTCTTCAAGCACTTCAGGAGCTTGTTCCCCGAGCAGATGGTCCAGTCGGTAGCGTTTCTTTGATTTTTTGTTATCCACTAACGGATCATGAAAGTTCTCCACATGCCCACTGGCCTCCCATACTCTCGGATGCATCAGGATAGCTGCATCCATCCCTACGACGTTTTCACGGCTGGTTACCATTTCGTGCCACCAGTGGTTCTTGATATTTCTTTTCAGTTCAACGCCCAGAGGACCGTAATCCCAGGTTGAGCCCAATCCGCCATATATTTCACTGCTTTGAAAAATAAATCCCCGTTGTTTGGACAGGGATGTGAGTGTCTCCAGAATTGTGCCTGTGCTTTTCAGGTTGGCCATTATTTTTTCCTTTTATAGGTCTTGCGTTTGACGGGTCCTTTAGCCCGTTTATCGATGATCAGTTGTTGTGCCTCTGCCAGGGTCAAGTCTTCCGGCGACAAACTTCGGGGCAGAGTGGCATTGATTTCTCCGTCAGTCACATAGGGACCGTAACGTCCGCTTTTTAGGAGGATGGGCTTACCGCTTGTGGCATCCTCTCCCAGCTCTCGGATTACCGTTGAGGACTTCTTTGAAGGGGAACTTTCCAGCAGGTGGATGGCCTCCTGCAGCGAAAGTTCGAGCAGGTTCAACGGTGATTCCACTTTGCGGTTTACTTTTCCACATTTGATATAAGGTCCATATCGGCCAATATCCGCCATGACCGGTTCGTCTTTATAGTTACCAAGATTATGCGGCAATGCAATGATCTTATGAGCCACTGCTTCCGTTACTTCCTCAGCGGTCATCCCGGGCAGCAGGGATTTCATTTTCTTACCGCACTGAAGGTAAGGGCCGAAACGACCCGTTTTTAACAAAATTGGCTCATCCTCGCCCGGTAAAGGCGGATACTGTTTTGGTTCGGCCGTCTTATTTTGTAATAATTCGCTTACTTTTTCAGGTTTAAGCTCACTGGGTATAAAATCTTCAGGAATAGTGGCATTGGTTTCGCCATTCTGTAAGTAAATTCCATAGCGGCCGATGCGCAACTGAACCGGATTCCCCCCGGCATCTTCTACCGTCATGATCAGGCGGGATTGCTGTTTATTAAATTCCTGATCAGTTAAGTTTTTCAGACCGGGATGCTCGCCTTCTCCAAAATAAAAATGTTCCAGAAAAGACCCTGCATCCAACTCCGCCCGGGAGATACCATCCAGAGATTCCTCCAGATTCGCCGTAAACTGAAGATCTACCAAGTCTCTGAAATGACGTTCCAGAAACTGTACAACGGCATAGGCAGTAAACGTCGGAATCAGGGCTCCGTTTATTTTTTTTACATAACCTCTGGTCTGAATGGTATCCATGATGGAAGCATAAGTTGACGGACGGCCTATTCCCAATGATTCCATCTCTTTGATCAATGAAGCCTCAGTGTAGCGTGCCGTCGGTTTGGTAAAATGCTGCACCGGCGTCATCTGCCCGCAGTCGAGTTTCTGCTCCTGCGTTAATGCCGGAAGTAATTTTTCGCGATCTTCGAGTTTTGCATCTTTTTCACCGCTCTTCACATAGGCCTTAAAGTATCCCTGAAACTGAATCACTCTTCCCCGCACCCTGAAGACTGCATTTCCACCCGAGATCTTCACGGTGGTCTGAAGTAATTTCGCAGATGCCATCTGACAGGCAATTGACCGTTTCCAGATGAGGTCATAGAGCTGCCACTCTTTACCCGCAAGCTCCCCCCTCAGCTCCTCGGGAGAGCGGAACTTGCTGCCGGCAGGCCTGATGGCCTCGTGCGCTTCCTGCGCATTTTTCACTTTACTCTTATATATCCTGGGTTTCGCGGACAAATATTTTTCGCCGTATAAATTCACAATGGCTTTCCGGGCAGCCTGAATCGCCTCATTCGACAAATGCACCGAATCTGTACGAATATAAGTAATATATCCGTTCTCATATAAATGCTGCGCCGCCCGCATCACCTGCCGGGAACTGATATGCAGCTTTCGTACACCTTCCTGCTGCAGAGTCGAGGTGATAAACGGCGGATAGGGATTCGAAGTTATGGGCTTCTCTTCGATACTGGAAATGTTCCATTCCCGGTTTAAAAAATCGGCAGCAGTCTGTTTTGCAAGCTGTTCATCAATGACAATTGTATTGGCAGTTGAAACAGCTCCCGTATTTTTATTAAAATCTTTACCTGAAGCCACACGCTTCTGCTCAAGTTCAACGAGTTCGGCTTTAAACTTTTCGTCTCCGGCGAGAAATTCTCCTTCTATGCCCCAATACTCGCTGGCCTTAAATTGCGAGCGCAATTTCTCCCGATCCACAATGAGTTTAATAGCAGGACTCTGTACCCGGCCGGCAGATAATCCGCCTTTAATATTATACCAGAGTACTTTTGAAACCGGAAATCCGAAGAGTCTGTCCATTATCCGGCGGGTTTCCTGAGCCGCCACAAGATCCGTATCAATTTCTCTCGTATGCTCAAATGCTTCAAGTATGGCGGCTTTGGTGATTTCGTTAAATACAAGCCGTTTGACGGGAATCTTAGGTTTCAGAACTTCAAGTAAATGCCAGGAAATGGCCTCTCCTTCCCTGTCGGGATCGGTTGCCAAATACAGCATATCGGCATTTTCCAGGCTGGTTCTGATATCCCGAATGACCTTCTTTTTGTCCGGTGAGACGACATAAGTCGGTTTAAAACCGTGCTCCGTATCGATGCCCAGTTCCTTCCGCGGAAGATCCCGTATATGCCCCACTGAGGCTCTGATATCAAAAGCCTCTCCGAGGAATTTCTTCAGTGTTTTGGTTTTCGAGGGAGACTCGACGATGATTAAATTTTTCATTTTATTACTCATAACAAGACTTGAATTTATACCCCGCCGTTCCCAAAGAACAAAAGTAAATTCTTAACAGTTTTCTTGAAAATGCTGCTGTTAATCACAATTACTTATTTTCCCGGGCCAGGATTGATATTGCCGATTTTTTTATATTTTGACCAAACTAATTCTCAGTTGTGTGGACACTGCTGCAGCGAGTGTTGTTAAGCGGTGTCATTTCCCCGTAATTTAAACTATGAAACACACCGGCCTATTACTTAAAATGGAGACCCGGCTCAGACGCCCGATAGAATATCAACTGTTCCTCGAAGATACACTCATCAATATGACTGAACTCATCGGGCATTATATTATATTGTATTGGACCGGTGAAATCCGCTGTATTGTCTGCGGTAGAAAAACCAACCGTTCTTTTTTTCAGGGACTGTGCTACCCCTGTTTTCTAAATGCGCCCGAAGCTTCGGAATGTATTCTCCGCCCCGAGCTCTGTCAGGCGCACCTGGGAAAATCCAGAGATATGTCCTGGTCTGAAGTTCATTGCCTGCAGGATCACATCGTTTACCTTGCGCTGACAAGCCATGTTAAAGTAGGTGTCACACGCCAATCCCAAATCCCTACCCGCTGGATTGATCAGGGTGCCTGGAAGACCATAATATTTGCCAGGACGCACAACCGTTATACAGCCGGACAAATCGAAGTTGCCCTGAAACAACACACTTCGGATAAAACCTTCTGGCAGCGTATGTTGAAAAATATTTGTGCTGAAGACATTGATCTGATTGGCAAAAAGCAGGGACTGGCTGACGTGCTTCCGGCTGAATTCCGAAGTTTCATTGCTGATAATTCAAAGATCACTGAAATCATATATCCTGTGGAGGAGTATCCGACTAAAATTAAAAGTACGGGATTTAATAAATTCAGAGAAATATCGGGGTTGCTTTCCGGTATCAGGGGTCAGTATTTATATTTTGATGACGACCGCGTTCTGAATCTGCGTAAACATCAGGGATATATCGTAAGCCTTGAATACTAAATCAGTCGGATAGAAAACGCCTCTCGTAGCCCGGCCTGCAAAAGCCGGTCTCATGACTTCATTTTATCAAAATCTCGCTGGATAACTGATTATTGACTTTCAGGCAGACCCGGTACTCCGTTTTTCGTGGCGGACATGGTAGAATCAGGACGAACTGTTTTGTTCGTTGTTAGGATGATTAAATTCTCACACCGAAGGGTTTTTTATTTGGGGGTCCTGATGAGTTACCGTAACTTTTGAGGTCGGTTTTTGGGCCGATTTTTCATACTAAAATGAAAATTTAATTTTCGATCATAAGGAGATGTAAATGGCTTACATTATTTGTGAACCCTGTTTTGGTACTTGCGATACAGCCTGTGTTGAAGTATGCCCCGTTGATTGTATTCATCCGGATGATGATAATTGGGAAAAAGGTGACGATCCTACGGGTCATACACTTTATATCAATCCGGAAGAATGTATTGACTGCGGAGCCTGCGAGCCCGAATGTCCGGTTGAGGCTATCTTTGAAGAAGATGCTGTCCCGGATGAATGGAAACATTGGATTAAGAAAAACTACGAGCATTTCGGAGTTGATTACGACGGCTGATTATCCCGTCGATACGTAAGATCAAATTCAATCTACAAACGGCTGTCCGGCCTCTGCCTGATAGCCGTTTGCATTGTAATAAAGCAACTGATTATGGATGTTATGCCACAAGAAGAACGACTGCTGAAAATCCTCAGAAAGATAAAATATCCGGGCTTTTCCCGGGATATTGTGTCATTCGGAATGATAAAATCCCTTGCGGTTCAGGATGACGAAGTACAGATCATTCTGGCCGTAGGTAGTGAAAAAGAACAGGTCAAAAAAGAGCTGCTCAAAACAATCCGGGAAGCTCTTGAATCGGCAGGTGGTTATAAGGAAGTGAAAATTTCTTTTGACGCACCACGTCCCGCCGACAGTACTCCCGCTGCAAAACAAAATGCCGCTTCAGCGGGACCCCGAACACTGCCGGGTGTGAAATATATTATCGCCGTTGCAAGCGGAAAGGGAGGTGTGGGCAAATCCACGGTTGCTGTGAATCTTGCCGCCAGTTTAAGCCGGAATCGAAAAGTCGGTCTGCTTGATCTGGATATTTACGGCCCCAGTCTGCCAATGGTCGTCGGGATTAGCGAAACACCGAAGGTCACCAGTGATCAGAAGATCATCCCCATCGAAAAATACGGCATGCAGTTAATGTCTTTCGGCTTTATCAGTGGAAATACCGCACCGACCATCTGGCGGGGTCCACTTGTAGCCCGGATGACCGAGCAATTTTTCGAAGATGTCATCTGGCGTGGTCTGGATTACCTAATCTTGGACCTGCCGCCGGGCACAGGAGATGTTCAGCTGACCCTCGTCCAGAAATTTGCGCTTTCCGGAGCTGTGATTGTCACTACACCGCAAAAACTGGCTGTGCTGGATGTAAAAAAGGGTGCCGATATGTTCAGAAAGGTGAACGTTCCCGTTTTGGGGATTGTCGAGAATATGACTCATTTTTTATGTCCTGAATGCAACGCAGTTACGGAAATCTTCCCCGGCAGGGGTGGCCAGGATGAAAGTCAACGGCTGGAAGTTCCTCTCCTGGGAAGAATTTATTTAACCCCTGAAATTGCACTCTCAGCGGATGCGGGATACCCTTATGTGCTGCAGAACCCAAAGTCACCGATTACGGCTGTCTATCACGAAATTAAGGATCAAATCCTGCAGCAGGTGGAGGGATAATTCGGGAACACGGACTGCTGCAGAACGTATGCTGTGGGATGTTTTACCGAGCAGTTACGCATAAGCTTATCGAACCTATCCATTGAAAAAACCAGGGGCATTTCTGTGCGGAGGCCACCCTGTTTGATGTGAAAGTTCCCGACAACATTAGAATGAATAATTTGCTTTATTTATAGGTAATTTACCGGGCTAAATAATTAACATATTCGTCATTTAGAGCTATTCAAAATATTAAATTAGATACTAACAGTATTCCAGGTCACATTGCCATAATCATGGACGGTAATGGACGGTGGGCAAAATCCCGGGGACTGCCTCGCATTGCAGGGCATCAGGAAGGCGTACGGGCCGTAAGGAGAGTCACCCGTGCAAGCGGTGAACTGGGTGTAACATTCCTCACGATGTATACTTTTTCAGCTGAGAACTGGAAACGCCCGAAACGGGAAGTAAATGCCCTGATGAATCTTTTCATCCGTTCCCTGCATGAAGAAATTGAGAACCTGAATAAAAATAATGTCCGCTTTACAGCCATTGGAGATTTTGACCAGCTGCCTGATTCCGTATTAGCTGAACTGGAAAGGGGAATCGAATACACGGCAAACAATACCGGCCTGGTCCTCAATCTGGCATTTAATTACGGGAGTCATCAGGAAATCTCAAGAGCCGTCAGAGCAATTGCTGAAGAGTACAAGTCCGGCAACATCGAGCTGAATCAAATTGATAAAAAACTAATCGCTTCCCATCTTTACACAAGTGAACTTCCTGACCCTGACTTGCTGATCAGGACCGGCGGTGAGTATCGCGTGAGTAATTTTTTGCTATGGCAGCTGGCCTATACGGAGCTGTATTTCACGGAGACATACTGGCCGTCCTTTTCAAAAAAGGATCTGGTCAAAGCCATCGAAGATTTCCAATGCCGGGAGAGACGATTCGGTAAAATAAGCGAGCAGGTTGTTGACTAAAATATTGGACATTACCGGGCTGCTCCTCATTCTGCTGACAATGGGGCTGGGGCAGGTGCAAAAAGTAAAGATCACAGCAGTAAAAGTTGAGGGGAACGAGAGGCTTTCTGCTGAAGACATCATCCGCAGTTCCAGACTCTATGTCGGCCGTGAGATTGATATGGAAGATATTCAGAAGAGTCTGAAAACACTCTGGAAACTAAACCGTTTTGGCAATCTGGAAGTTTATGTTGACGACGAAACTGACGAAGGAGTAAGTCTCCGGGTGGTCGTTGAGGAATTACCCATCCTGGCCGAGGTTAAATTTAGCGGGAATAAAAAACTGTCCGATACTACCCTCAAAGATGCCATTGCTCTTGTGCCCGGACAGATCATCTCGGATTATGATGTATTTTTGGCGGAAAAGAAAATCCGCGAGGAATATCATGATCGTCACTATCATGATGTTGAAATCAGTTCCGAGCTCGTCAAAGGTGATCTAAAATTTTCCCGTATCCTCACTTTCAGCATTAAAGAACATAAAAAAATGAAAATAAAGGAGATCAACTTCACCGGTAACGAAGAATTTTCCAATTATACACTTTTACGTCAGTTCAAAAGTACCAAACCCTGGCATTTTTACCTCCCGTGGCGCGGAAAATTTGATGAAATCAAATACGATGAAGATAAGGGGAAACTAAAAAGTTTTTATCGTCGAAAAGGATTTCGTGATTTCAGGATCATGAAGGATGAGGTAGTCCCCCGGGAAGATCACAAAGGACTCGCCATCGGCCTCGATTTGTACGAAGGCCCCAGGTATTATTTCCGCAATATCACCTGGGAGGGAAACAGTATTCATTCCAACAAGGAATTATCTGCCCGCCTCAATATCTATAAGGGTGATGTTTACAATGAAGAACAATTTCAGACCGCATTGTCAGAACGGGTTAATCCACTCTATATGGATGAGGGATATTTCTATTTTCAGTTGACACCTGAGATCACACCGGTTGGTGAGGATTCCCTTGATGTCCACTTCAGAATTACCGAAAACCAGATTGTTAAAATCAGAAAAATTCTCATTTCCGGCAATGACCGGACCCATGAGAATGTAATTCGCCGGGAGTTGAGGGTTGTGCCGGGAGAAATATTCAACCGAAAGAAACTGCTGGACAGTTACAGAGATATTATCATGCTGGATTATTTCGAAACCGTTGTCCCAAATGTCCTGCCGGTGAGCGAAGACCAAATAGATATCACAATTGATGTCAAAGAAAAAAGCGCAGACAGGGCAAATTTTTCTTTGAGTTATAACAAGACCTACGGGTTTACCGGCGGCGGCGGAATCGAACTGCGGAACTTCAGGGGCAGGGGAGAAAACCTTTCCTTTAATTATCAAAGGGGCATCGGATCGGGCAATCAGAGTTCATCAAATTATTACTACACGAATTCATCCAATGTTGCAAGCTATCAGTCTTTATCCCTGGGTTTTACGAACCCCTGGGTTTTTGATACACCCAATCTTTTCGGCATCTCCCTGTATTATTCGGAACGAGGACAGGGACAGGGGAATTATTATCCATTTGATATCAACAATTCGGGAGGGTCTCTACGAGTCGGCCGACGATTTAAATGGCCGGATCGCTATTTCAGGGGCTCCTGGGTTCTGAGAGTTTCAAATACGAGTTACTATGCTTCCACACAGTCAGACCTGACTGAGTATTTCGGGACCGGTATCGAAAGCCTCATTAAAGTCGGCTCCGACGGCAGACCTTACTTCATCACATCAGGGCGTTCCATCACGCAAAATGTCACCCGGGACAGCCGGAATCATCCCGAATTTCCAACTGAAGGATCCTTATTTAGTTGGACAACCACATTTTCAGGTTCTTTCCTCGGGGGCGATGAAGATTACCACAAACACGAATTTACTTTTGACTGGTTTAATCCAACAGTCAGTAAATTCGTACTCCATCAGAAGCTAAAAGCAGGAGTAATAAAAGAAATTCATGTTTCAAACAGTCCGCGCTCTGTCATCCCCCCCAGTGCGAGGTTTTTACTGGGCGGAAGCGGCATACCCTATGGCGAAATGCTGCGCGGATATGACGATAATACTATCGGCCCCATCGGTACCTTCAGTCCCCGCGGCGGTAATGTGCTGCTGAAATATTCGCTGGAGCTCAGATTTCCCTTTTCCGAAAGTCCTACTGTGTACGGTCTGGTCTTCGGAGAAGCCGGTAATGTTTGGGAAAATTTTAATACGGTAGATCCTTTCAAACTCTATCGCTCAGCCGGCATGGGAATCCGGATGTATATGCCCATGCTCGGAATGTTGGGGTTTGATATGGGATATGGATTTGATGATACCATTTACGACGTGGATAAAAAACCACAGGGTTGGAACTATCATCTGCTATTTGGAATGCCTTTTTAACTTAATAAGGAGAGAAAGTAAATAATATGAAACGGATCTTAATCATACTCTGTATTGCATTGCCGGTTGTCTTACTGGCAGAAATGAAAATCGGATACATTGACTCCAATGCTATCATGAGCCAGTATTCAGAAGTACCGCCGGTTCAGGCTGAACTGGAAAAAGAACAGCGGGCTCTTGAAGTTCAATTTAATCAGCTGACTCAAAAGTTAGACAGCCTAAAAGCAAACTTTGAAAAACAACGTTTGTTATACAGTGAGACCAAACGAGTCGAAAAACAGAATGAAATCAACGACCTTGAAACGCGTGTGCAGAATTATCAGATGGAAAAATTCGGCCCTAATGGCGAGATTTACAAGAAACAGAATGAGCTGTTAAAACCCATTCTGGCCAAAATAGATGCGGCCATAAAAGTAGTTGGTGCTGAACGCGGATATGATTACATTTTGGATGCAAATTCCGGTGCAATTGTTTACGCTTTGGATTCTCATGATATGACAGAGGCTGTACTGGAAGAACTTAGGAAAGCATCTGTGCCCGGCACAAATGAATAAAGCTTGATAACTGTTTCACAAATTGCGAAATCTCTCAAAGGAGAGATTGTTGGTGACCCGGATCTCGTCGTCAGTGGCGTCTGTGAACTCGAAAATGGAGTTGAAGGGAAAATATCTTTTCTTTCCGGGCCATCTTATTTCAGGTACTTCAATACCTCGAAAGTCTCCGTTGTCATAGTCAATTCTGATTTTGATTTACCTGCTAACGGGAAGACACTTATTAAAGTCGGGAATCCCGTTTACGGTTTCGCACAAGTATTGGAACTGTTCAGTGAGAGACCTGAGTCCCCTTCTGGTATTGACGGAACAGCAGTCATTGGGCGGGCATCCCTGGGCCGTAATGTTACCATTGCCCCTTTTGCAGTTGTTGCCGATGATGTCACTCTCGGTGACGGATGCTATATCGGGTCGGGATCCTATGTCGGTTCAAAATCCGTATTGGGTAAAAATGTAACTTTACATGCCAATGTTACACTGTACGACGGCGTGATTGTGGGTGACAACGTTACTGTTGACTCCGGCACGGTAATCGGGGCTGACGGATTTGGCTGGGTAACCGTCGAAGGCAAACATCGGAAAATTCCTCAGATCGGTACAGTGAGAATTGGCAATGATGTTTGGATTGGAGCCAATTGCACCATCGACAGAGGCACTTTTAAAGACACCATTATCGGTGAAGGTACTAAAATGGATAACCTGATACAAATCGGGCACAATGCCAGTATTGGTAAACATTGCCTTTTTGCCGCTCAGTTGGGTGTAGCCGGAAGCACCACTATCGGGGATTATGTGACCATCGCGGGACAGGTGGGAATTGTGGATCATATTACCATTGGAGATCGTTGTGTAATTGCTTCGAAAACAGCAGTTTTCAATTCGTTAAAACCGGGATCATTCGTTTCAGGTATCCCTGCACGGGATCACAAATCCCGGTTGAGACAGGATGTAATCATAAATCGTCTGCCCGACCTGATGAAGCGCCTCCGAGCTCTGGAAGCTAAGGTCATAAAAGACAGGGAAAGGAGTAACGGTGTCTGACAAGACTTATCAGCACTCCAAATATCAGAGGACCATCCGCAAGGAGATGAGTATCAGCGGGGTTGGACTCCACACCGGTGTCGAATCTACTATCATTTTTAAACCTGCAAAGCCCAACACCGGGATTCGCTTTGAACGCAAGGATTTGCCGGACTGCCCTGAAATCCTGGCAGATATCGACCATGTAATTGATATTTCCAGAGGCACTACCATTGGTCAAAACGGCAATAGAATTCACACCGTTGAGCATGTCCTTGCCGCGGTCAGCGGGTTGCAAATAGACAATGTCCTCATTGAAATGACCAACAAGGAGCCGCCGGTAATGGATGGCAGCGCCAAACCCTTCGTGGATCTGTTGGTCGCAGCCGGTATAGAAGAACAAAATGCACACCGCGAAGAACTGATCATTGACCGGACAATCACCTACAGCGAACCCGAAAGAGGCGTGGATATTCATGTACTTCCCTCAGACCGCTTCCGGATTACCTTTATGACGGATTATCATTTTAAATCTCTGGGCACACAATATACTGCCATTTATTCTCTTGAAGAGGACTTTGTTCACATGATCGCTCCGGCCAGAACTTTCTGTTTCTTTTCCGAGATCAAGGAACTGAAAGAGCTGGGACTCATTCAGGGTGGCGGTATCGATAATGCGCTGGTATTCCTCGACCGGGAGGTTCGTGACGATGAGCTTGAGACAATCCGGAAAATGTTTAAAATCAAATCTGATATCTTCACCGGCGATAATGGTATGCTAAATGGTGTAAAACTTAGGTTTTCGAATGAACCGGTTCGACACAAAGTACTCGACCTCATCGGTGATCTGGCCTTGTTGGGAATGCCAATCCGCGGGCATGTGATCGCCGCCCGCAGCGGGCATGCGGCCAATGTGGAACTCGTCAGAAATATTAAAAAGGTCTATCAAAAAAAAATACTGGACAAAAAACGCCGTCAGGCCGATACGAAAGCCAAGTTCGATATCCATGCCATTTTACAGATCCTGCCCCACCGGTACCCCTTCCTGCTGATCGACCGGGTTTTGGACGTCGAACCGGGGAAACTGGTTCACGCCTTGAAAAATGTGACTATTAATGAGCCCTTTTTTCAGGGACATTTCCCCGGCCAGCCGGTTATGCCGGGTGTATTGATCGTTGAGGCTATGGCGCAGGCCGGTGGTTTTCTGATCCTGAATTCGATTTCAAACCCCGAAACTAAATTAATGTATTTTACAGCCATCAAGAATGCCCGTTTTCGGAAAACCATTATTCCGGGCGATCAGGTTTATTTCGAAGTTGAACTCCTTAAATTCAGAATGAATACCTGCCGTATTGCCGGCAAGGCCTATGTTGACGATCAGGTTGTTGCCGAGGCCGAGATGATGGCCTCGGTCGTCGATAAAAGAGAGTAAGTATTGATTAACGCAACTGCCATTATTGACCCCTCAGCCGAATTAGGCCACGGAATCTCGGTTGGACCGTTTACCGTCATCGAAAAAAATACCAAAATCGGAAATAATGTCGAGATTGCCTCGCATGTTGTGATTAAAGAAGGCACTACCCTGGGAGATAATTGCCGCGTTTTTCAGGGAGCAATTTTGGGAGAAATCCCTCAGGACCTGAAGTTCGGCGGTGAGAGGACGACTCTGGAGATCGGCAGCAATACCACCTTGCGGGAATACTGTACTTTAAACCGCGGCACCAATGCCCGGGGTAGAACCACTATCGGAGAGGACTGCCTGATCATGGCCTATGTCCATGTTGGACATGACTGCGATGTCGGTGATAAAGTCATCCTCGCAAACGGTATTTCACTCGGCGGACATGTGGAAATCGGCTATCATGTTTCTATCGGCGGACATACGCCGGTGCATCAATTTTGCCGGATCGGAGAACATGCCTTCGTGGGAGGCGCCTACAGGGTCGTGCAGGATATCCCTCCCTATATCCTGGCATCGGGTGAACCTATGGAATACGCCGGGATCAACGCCATTGGTCTCCGCAGAAGGGGTTTTGACAAGGACACACGCAATCAGATTAAAAGAGCCTATGCCCGTATCTATAGATCTGGCCTTAATGTTACCCAGGCACTTAAAGAGATCCGAACCGAAATGGAAATGACCCCTGAACTTAACAAAATTATCACTTTCATTGAAAAAAGTGATCGTGGAATTATTTAATTTCAGGAGGACCGCAGCCTGGAGTGCCTTCGCTTGTCTGATTTCATTCCTGCCTGCCAGCAGCCCTTCCGAAGCCGGATTAGCTGAATCCTACAGTATTCTGATCGATACTCCGCAAGAATTCTCCGAACTTAGTTTTTCAATTTTTTCCCATACCCGAACGGCTCAACCCGGATTGGCCGGTACTTACTGGGTATCACCCAATCTCAGCCTCTTTGGAGCAATGCAGCCTTTGAGCAACACCGGAGACATCGGTCTTTATGTCAACACGGGATTCTCCTATCTGCCGGAAAGTGTACTGCTCAAGCAGTATTTCATGACAATCGATTTTGGTATGCATCGTCTTAGATTTAAAGATTCCGGTGATTCCCGTTATTTTCATCTGCGAATTGCAGGAAGGATTCGGTCAAGACATTACGATGTCAAGCTTGACTGGCAACGCTTTTTCGATACAAAGTGGCAGGTCAATCAGTTCCATATTTACCTGATGAAAAAACTCCCCGGGGGCCTGTTTATTCAGATGGGTACGGATATCCCGACTAACCTCAATACACACCTGCACCCGCTCCTGATACTGTCGGCTGCCTTATGAAAAAACTGACGGTTTTGGGCTCAACCGGGTCCATTGGAACGCAAACGCTTGAGGTGATCGAACGATTTCCGGACGATTTCGCAATCGTGGGCCTCAGTGCCCGGCGCAATATCAACCTGCTCGCTGAACAGGCTGAAACCTTCAATGCCAAAACCGTCTGTATCCTCGAGCCCCATTTGAAGGATGCTCTGTCGGCTCTGCTGTCAAATAAAAAAATCGAGATTCTTACCGGCCGTGCAGGGCTGCTGGAGCTTGCTGGCAGAGATAATATCGACCTGCTTGTTAACGGGTTGGTTGGGGCAGCCGGAATGCAGCCGACGGTCAAGGCCATCACGGCAGGTGTGGATATCGCTCTGTCCAATAAGGAAAGCCTGGTTATGGCAGGCGCGATCATCCGTGAGCTGATGGCACAACATAATGTTGAACTTTTTCCCATTGACAGTGAGCACAGCGCAATCTGGCAATGTCTGCGGGGTGAAGATGTGACACAGGTTCGGCGATTGATCCTGACCGGGTCCGGGGGACCATTCAGAACGCTGCCGAAATCAGCTTTCAGCCGGATTACTAAAGCCCGGGCCCTCAAACATCCCAACTGGAACATGGGTGCCAAGATCACCATCGATTCAGCCACGATGATGAACAAAGGACTGGAAGTCATTGAAGCTCATTGGCTGTTTGGGTTGCCGGCTGATCAGATCAATATCGTAGTGCATCCGCAATCAATTATTCATTCAATGGTTGAGTTCGCTGACGGTTCAGTCAAAGCCCAACTGGGTATCCCGGATATGAAAATTCCCATTCAGTATGCAATGACATACCCGAATCATCTGCCGGCAGACTGTGAGGGGGTCGATTTTGTGAAACTTGGGTCCCTGCATTTTGAAGAACCGGATTTGGATAAATTCCCCTGCATCCGACTGGCTCACAATGCCCTGCAAACCGGGGGAACCCTGCCTGCAGTGCTGAATGTTGCCAATGATCTCGCCGTTGCAGCTTTCCTGAAGGATCAGATAGAATTTACAGGTATTCCTGATATCATCGAAAATCTCATGCTTCGCCACGAACCTGTTCCCAACCCATCTCTCGAAGATATAGACCGTGCTGCCGGGTGGACACACACGGAAATTGATAAACTAATAAAAGGATAAATTTTGGTCACACTTTTTTCATTCGTTTTTCTGTTGGGTGTACTGGTTTTCGTACACGAATTCGGACATTTCCTGGCCGCTAAATCCGTCGGTATGAAAGTTGAAAAATTTTATATGGGATTCAACCTTTTCGGTCTGGGTATCAAAAAAAAGATCGGTGAAACCGAATACGGCATCGGCCTCTTTCCCCTTGGAGGCTACGTGAAAGTTTCCGGTATCATTGATGAAAGTATGGATGCCTCAACGGAAAATGCGGATTATGAATATCAGTCAAAAAACTTCTTCCAGCAGATATTTTTCGCCTCAGCCGGCGTTCTGATGAATCTCCTTCTGGCAGCCGTGATTTTTACGATCATCACTTTTAAAATGGGAATCGGGGTTGCAGATGAGCGGCCGGTGGTAGGCTCGGTAATCCCTGATTACCCCGCTGACAGTCTGGGATTAAAAGAAGGTGATCAGATCCTGGCTATCAATGATGAAACCGTCAATACATGGGAAGATATGACCCGCATTGTTCATCAACTGCCCCGCGTCGTCATCAAATTGACCTGGCAGCGTAACAATCTTGAACACAGTGATTCCGTTTTGACGGTCGCCAATAAAATGCCGCAGGATGGTGAAATTAGGGAGCTGGGAATGATCGGCATAGGCCCTAATATCATCGTTCATCCCGCTACTTTCGGGCAATCCATCGTTGAGGGACTTTCGCGGACGGGCTATTGGCTGCAGATCACCTATAGTTCCGTGAAAATGATATTCACGGGAAAGGCGGAGCTTAGCGAAATCGGCGGACCGGTTATGATTGCCAAGATGGCCGGAGAGTCAGCCCGGGCAGGACTCATCGCTTTATTTAACTTCATGGCGATTATCAGTGTCAATCTGGCCCTGCTGAATATACTGCCGATCCCCGGGCTGGATGGAGGTCATATTATTGTTTCAATGATCGAGGCGGTGATCAGGAGAAAATTATCGACAAAGGTTAAACTGGGAATACTCCAGGCGGGTATGTTATTCCTCCTCGCCTTGTTCTTCCTGGTTATGTTCAATGATATATCCCGGCTCTTTTAAGGTTGTGTAAACCACTTCTTTTAACTCCAGCAGCATGGAGCCAACGCTGGTTTTCTGTTCAATCCTGATGGGCAGTTTTTGTTGATCGTCTGAAATCCAGACTTTCATCTGTACTTTATTTTTCAGCAGCGGTTTCCCGTTTTCCGAGGCAGGATAGATCACAAAGCAGTTGTAGATTCCGGCGGGAACCGCCATGCGCTGTTTTTCGGACACCACAACATAGATCTCCTTTACTTTACCATTGTCATAAGTGGAATAATGAAATGTTTTACCAACCAGCAGATTCTCATTCCGCAGGGCATAAATGATTGTGAACGGATCGTATAGCTGACCTTTAAAAGCCACGCTTCCTTTTTCGAAAACCGCCAGATTGTTCAACGTATCGATAACCGCCGTATGCTTGCGTCTGTACTTCCCCTCATGTATATTCTTCACCATTTTCAGCAGACTGTAATCACGCGGATCGATCCAGACACTGATCTTATCTCTGACGCGGTAAAAGCGGTCCAGCAGCGAATTTGAGCGGGTTTCAGATATCATTTGCAAAACGACTTGCCCGCCGAGTGTATCCTTTTTCATCACCATGGAGGCCTCCCCGGCGGAGAACCAGCGGAATCCTGCTGAAAATAACAGTTTTTCACTGGTATAGGTGGAATCCTGCTGGCCTGAGAGCACTGTCAGGTTGATCAGCAGGCTGAAAAATAAAGCCCCCGCTGCGCGCATCAGGCGGCCTCTCCGAAAATGAGGTTGAGCAGCCGGGGAGTGACATTGCCGTTATCCTGTATAAACCGGCGCGTTTGCAATGACAATTCTTGCAGTCTATCATCGTCTGACGAAAGACCCATGAAATCCACCAGGTCATCAGCTGTACGCAGCAGCCTGCCAATTCCCAGTTCATACATCGCAATGGCTTCATCCAGTATGTGAATATGGGGGCCGAAAGAAACTGCCGTGCCATATACGGCCGGTTCCAGTACGGAATGGACTCCTGCGCCGAAACCGGCCCCGATGTAGGCCAGAGCGGCATAGCGGTAAAGGTCCGGAAGGATACCGGTTTCGTCAACGAGCAGTACCCGCGTATCTATTGTTTTCATGAGTGTGCTGTAACGCTGTGGATTTAACTTCAGTTCCTTTAGTTTTGCTTCGATGACGAGCAGAGTGGATTCGTCAACCTCATGAGGAACCAGAATAAGACGCTGATCCCGTTCGGCAAGAGAGGCTGTTCCAAGAGGGTAAAAGGTCTTAAGCGCTTCAAATATGAGCTGGTGATCCGAAGTAATAATGCTCCCAAAGATCATGTTATTGCCTGAAATAAAACTTTCGGGCAGTAAGTTGTTATGCTGGGTCCCGGCACGACGGATGACCTGGTCAAATCGAGTATCACCCGTTACGAAGACCTTTTCCGCAGAACATAGCCTGGAAAGGTTTTCCCTAAGTCTCTGTGACCCGGTGGTGATCAGGTCAAAATGCTGAAAAAGCCAGAGGTTCAGGGGCCGCAGCAGGGGATGCAGGCGGGCGGATTTAAGATGCAGATTCGCATTAATAAGCACGGTCTTTATGCCTCTTTTCACGGCCTGATGCAGATGATGAGGCCAGAGGTCATGGCGGGTAAGAATATAATAGTCAGGTTTTAACAATCTAAAGAACCTTCGGGCAGACCAGGGCAGATCAAAGGGATGATAAAGGCAGACATCAAATAATTTTGACCCGGCCGCTTTTTGATAAATCGTAGGTGAAAAAAAAGTCTGCACCAGTAAATATTTTCCCCGATCCATGGCCTCAAGAACGGGTTTGAGCTGCTCAAATTCACCGGCTGAAGCAGCATGAAAGATCACTATCTGTTTACCATTTCGATTTTCTCTGATACTGGCTGCCGCCTTAGCCAGAGTTGCTGCCTGATGCCATAAGTGAACACGGATTTTTCGGTTAAACAGGGCTGAAATTATCAGCAGCACCGCAAAAACAGGGGATAGCAAAGTATAAAAAAAATAGACGAACATTTAAGAGCCTGTTTACCGTGACAGGGTCAGCTTTTAAAGGTCGAGCTAAGAATTTCTTCCACAAAATCTCTGAAAGCCCCCTCACCGCCGCGCCTCAGGGTCACATAGTCCGGTGTAAACCGATGTTGGATGGGGCTGTTGGGCGGCAGGGCAGAAAATCCCACTTCTTTTAGTAGTGCGAGGTCGTTGATATCATCACCAATGTAGGCGACCTCGTCCATGCGGATATTCAGTTGCCGGCAGATATAGCGCATCCGCTTCAACTTATGTTTCTCACCCAGCCAGACCCTGGTGATCCCCAGCTTTTCCGCCCTCCTGCTGACAATGGGAGAGTTTTCTCCCGTGAGAATGACGACTTCGATCCCGTTATCCCGGAGCAGTTGAACTCCCGCTCCATCATAGGCTGAGAAGGCTTTCATAAAATCTCCGTCGGCAGTATAGAACATGGTTGCATCCGTCCAAACACCGTCAATGTCCGTTCCAACCAGTTTAATTGTAGAAACTGATTTGGGAGAAGGTTCTTTGGGAACTGATTCCGGCATATTAATTAGCCTCCGGGTTAAGATGCCCAGTCGATGTCATTATCGTGTAATACGGTATCCGCCGGAATTCCGGTTACGGTTTTTTTACCCAGGACAAGATCCATTTTAGCAGGGGAAATACCCGTACCGGGCCCTTTGGTCGTCAGCATCTCGCGGGTAATGATTGCTCCCTTTTTTATATCCACCAACGAAACGAGACTCTTCGCGAGTTTGGTGAAAATGGGTTTTTCAGATTCCTGAACCTGCTTGTCGCCTACGCCCATGGCCAGTTCAACATGGTGAATGTCTCTGACCATTTTGGAAAATCCGGGCGGCTCAAGTGAGGCTGCGTGGTCTCCTCCCTTCATAGTTCTGTCCAATGTGAAATGCCGTTCGATGATGCGGGCACCCAGAGCTACTGCCACCGGCGGAATGGCAATTCCGAGTTCATGACCGGAATACCCAATGACGGCTTTTGGAAACTCCTCAAGATAGGTCTTAATTACATTTAGATTGATTTCCTCAAAAGCGGAAGGATAAGTTGATGTGCACTGTAAAATAGCAATTTGATCACTATATTTACTCACCAAAGCATAAGCTTCTCTCACCATGTTCAGATCTGCCATTCCCGTTGACAACACGATGGCTTTGCCCTTTTTGGCAGTATATTCGAGGAGTGGATGATTTGTGAGATCCGCTGAGGCCATCTTGAAAAAGGGGACATCTAACTCATCCAGGAAGTCAATGCTTTGTTCATCCCAACCCGAAGCGATGAACATCAATCCCAATTCGTTTGCCAGTTGCTGGAGTTCCGCATAATCCTGTTCTGATAGTTCCAGGGCGATCTTGTGTTCCTCATAGGTCCTGCCGAAACTGTTCGGATTGTCGTAGATTGCATCGAGTCCGGCCCGTGTCAGGATACGGGAGATGGTTCTTTTTTGAAATTTAACGGCATCTGCTCCGCAGACCTGTGCCTGATAAATAAGCTGTTTTGCGATTTCAATATCACCCTGATGGTTGATACCAATTTCAGCAATTACAAGAGCCGGATGACCATCGCCGATAACTCTGTCACCTACTTTTATTGTCCTCATCGAATTGCACTCCTCAAAGTCATAAATTTCCTTTTAATAGTCAGGTGGAAATTAATTCTGTTCGGGTAATAGTAAACCATGAATTCCACGGAGCCCGAAAATACCGGACATGAAATACCGCTAAACCATCACTTTTTCTTGAACAGGAAAAAGGCAGACTGAAGATAGGCTCTGCAGCGTTTTTGCACTTTTTGAAAACGAGAATCGGTTGCCGGAATTTCCCGATATGGTAGTTGATACAGTGATTTGTACTGGAAAAGTTTACTGTCCTGCCCCAAATTTTCTTCATATAGGAATTCCTTTTCGACCCAAAGTACATGATCATTAGTTACACGACAGGCAAAACCGTTTTCATCAGCAAGCGCATTTCGGCCGAATATTGCAAAATCATCCGGATAACCGACCAGGTAGAGAATCTGTGAAAGAACATCCACCTGACTGACCACCGTATCCACTACCCTGGGTGATTTTATGATTGCCGGACCGTACATCAAAAAAGGGATGTTGGCATTGCGGGGGTCTTCAAAGATTTCTCTGTGAATCGAGAGTCCGTGGTCTGCAATAAAGATAAACAGCGTGTTCTCAAACCATGTGCGGGCTTTGCCCTTGGCCATGAATTCGCCGATTACCCGATCCACATAGGCCATTGTACGCAGGGGCTTCCCTTCACGAAAAGCTGACTGGGAAAATGCGGGGATCAGCGGTTCATAATCCGTGGGGATTTCAAACGGCTGGTGATTGGTTGTGGTAAACAAGGTCAGAAATAAGGGCGCTTCAGCTTCATCGAGCAGGGCAAGGGCTTTATTAAAAACAAAATGGTCAAAGACACCCCAGGTCGTGCCGGCAGTAAAAACAGGGAAATCCTTTCTCTCGACGATACGATCAAAACCGTTGGCGGTGAGGAAGCCCTTCATGTTATCAAAGTCCGCATCCCCTCCGTACAGAAAACAGGTATCATATCCCAGGGTTTTAAAAATCGAACCGGCCGTTGTGATCTTTTTGGCCGATTCAACCTGAGAGATTAGCGGGAAACCGGGTATGACAGGCCAGGAGCAAAGTAATGAACTGATGCCGTATGCCGATCGTTTACCGTTGGCAAAACAGTTTCTGTACATGAGTCCCCCGGCGGCCAATGTGTCCAGGTTGGGGGTAACAGTTTTCATCTCCGGATTGATGAACCCGCAAAATTCCCCTACCTGGGATTCCATGACCACCAGCACAATATTCGGGAATGTCTGCTCTGAAGGTTTTACGAAGGCTCTGTTCAGCGTGTGATCATCGGTAAATTTTATGCTGCTGTCATCCAGGATATCCCGGGTTTCTGCAACAGCTGTGGAAAGATCGTAATATGCTAACCGGAGGTCCAGATTTTGCTCAGAAGCCAGTTCAAGAATCGAACGGCCGAGGAAAAAAACAGGATTGAGAGCAATCTGATTTGCTGGGGCATGATCACTGAACATGGCAATTCCCCAATCCACAGGCCGTTCCTGCCAGCCACCTCTCAAAGCAGTGAAAAGCAAAAGCAGACTTAACAGCATCGCAGCCGGAATCCGCCAACCTTTCACTGCTGAATCGGGCAATTTTCGGATCAACTTTCCCAGTAAAAGAAAAAGGCTCAAAGAAACCAGCAAAATAATAATAACATACAAGACGACGGGATAATTGCGCCAGATGTAGCGCAGCGTATCCTGTTGTGTGGCATTATGCTGGACGGCGAGCAAATTCAAATGGGTCCCGAATTCCGCAAAAAAGGGAATATCCGCCAGCTGAAGAAGGGAAATGATCGCAAATACGATGGCCATGTAGTACCTGAAAACTCCGGGATATCGCTTTGAATGCCACCCGATCCGGGGCCAGTAAATTGTCAGGAAAACCGGGAGGATTAAATACCCGGCAATTACAGCATCCAGACGGAAACCAACCCCAAAGGCTGCTACATAAGTCATTAAATACTTGATTTTAAGCTCGGCGATTTGACTTAACAAAAATACCAGCCTCCAACAGTTCATCAGGAAAACAATAAAGACAAATCCGCCAAGAGTCACATAAAACTGCCCCGGCAGCCACATTCTGGTTAAGCGCATGGGGAGTTCATCTGAAAAGATTCCGGTGGATGGCCTCCAACATCAGGAAATCAGTTATTGTATCTATCTCATAACCGTATTCCTCGGGTAGGATATAATAGCCGATTTCCCCACCCAGACGATTTCCGGTGGTCTCAAACTGCCTGTGTGTAAAAATGTAGAAAGAACCGGTTTCCACATAGGTTGCATCTTCCGCCTTGATGTCCTGGCGCCGGGGGCGGTTCATGAAATCATACTTCGGAAGCGCTTTCTCCCCGGAAATGCCCCATAAAAAACGGTGCGTAGGGGTCAGGGTCACCAGTGAGTCAAAGCGATGCAGGATAAATTTTTCCAGTGCCGCCGTCAGGGCATGCGGGGGTCTCAGCGGACTCGTGGCCTGCATGAGTACCAGGATATCCGGTGAGATGTTTTCCGATTTGAACACGGAAAAAGCATGCTCAATTGCGCTCTCGGTGCTGGCTGTGTCCCCTGAAATCTCCACCGGTCGTTCAATCACCCGGGCTCCTGCATCTTGGGCAATCCGGGCGATCTTGCCATCGTCCGTTGAGAGGACAACTTCATCGATCATCGGCGTTGCCAGAGCCTGTTCAATGCTGTGAACAATTAGTGGTTTTCCTGCAAACTCCCTGATATTCTTACCCGGAACACCCTTGCTGCCACCCCTGGCAGGTATAAATGCTGTGATTTTCATAATTTACTTTGTATTTGTATGTAGCTGGAAATGACCGGCGATTTTAACTCCTTTTACCATTACCAGTCGAGGAGTTTCTGACCGGATTCCCTTTACCGGTTAATGATCTGTAGAGTTTTTAACAACTGAAATGCTTTCCGGCTGACCCAGCGAACACAGTTCTCCCGATTTGAGGAGAGCGTTAACAAAAGATTTTTCAGCTGTCAGGTCGTGTTTTTTGGCCTTTTTGATGATTCCCCTTCGGATGAGCCAGTGTGTGAACTTTGAATCATTGTAATGTCCCTTAGTGGAGATAAAAAAATCAAACCCGTGGATGGTCACCTCGTCATAATGTTCCAACGCCCAGAGAATGGCCGCCAGACCGGTGGTGGGACGTGTAACAGCGCACCGCTTTGCAAACAGCCTCATTTCGGTAAGGGGAACGAGCTCATACTGATCGGAACCGACTTCCAGCCTTTTCATGATACGTGGATGAATGGCTTCCCCCTTATGTACCAGGACTTCCGGCGGAATCAGGACAATTATTCGCTTCGGTTTATGAGGACGCCGTTTGAGAGTCTGATTGGCGCCGTTAAACCAGATATCCGTCTTTGAGCCAATATATTTTTCAAAACCGGCAGTTGTATAGTTATTGATCCGGCCTACGGTCGGGAAACTGTCAATAATGTTTCCATACTCCTGCTTCAACACAGACTCTCCGTTCCCCAGAATCAGAATAGATTTCATTGTCATGCCTCAGCAGGCCCTGTCTAAGGTTTTATCATCGAGGCTGACATGCCAATTTTTTTTCGGTGTTTGCCAGTCCTTACCGTATTTTGCTTCGAGAAATTCCTCCGGTTCTCCGGGGACCGAATATTTTCTGCCGTAGAAAGTAAGTGATGAAAGTCTCTCAAGGACATGGTGGTCATGGACGGCATTCTGATCCCACACCCCATATTTATAGACAGGTTCCCGGGTCTTCTCCAGAGTACCTTCATAGAAAATAAAAATATCTGCACAGAGTCTGCCCCTGCCGAATCTGAATTTCCGGGGATAGACCTTCAGTACACGGTATTTCCCTAATTGCCAGATATGGTTTTTTCGGGAGAAGGGCAATACCCGAACATAAAACTTCTTTTTCAGGGACTTAACGAGGTTACGGATTTGTTCATCGCTTTTATATTTCAGACCCAGGTCTAAATCGTGATCCCAGGGAATCAGTTTGCCATCCCGCACCGCACCTAATAAGGTTCCCCCGTCCAGCCAGTATTCATTGCCATCCTTTTCAAGCAGATCGGCAATTTTTTCGAGCAGCATGACGGCCTTTGCCTCGGCGTCTCCATCAAGATAAATATCATAGCGTTTATAGAAAGCTGCAAAGAGATTCTGATTATATTTGCGGACAAATGCTTTCGAGTCCTTCGGTACGGGCAATCTGAATCCCTGATAGAAAATGTCACCGATACTGCCGGCATTTAAATCTTTACGGTCAAAACGGACATTTCGGTTACCGATCTTCCCCTGCAGCTGATCCTGTCTGGTTTTCAAAGGATACAGCAGATAATACTCGGGGTTTTTTTTCATCACAGATGGTTTCTTGCGGAGCTTGTAAACAATGCTGCAGTCAATTATTTTGACTTTGAACAATATTTTGTGACGCAAAAGCAGTACAAATAATAAAAATAGTTGTCCGGGATTTGCATCGATCAGGTAAAAAGTGATGTTGTTGCCGTATTTCGTCAGACTGTTTTCGGTAAGCCCTGCCAGGGTTTCCCCACCGATAACGTGAGGAATTTTCACTTTCCTTAAACATTTACAGATTGATGTCACGATCGCTATGCTGTTGCTGTTATTCCCCATCTGTCCGTAATTGAATAGTTATACCGACTGTTGGTTCTAACCGAGTGTTCCGCCAGCCTACAATCGATCATTGACATTCTTCAGATCTTCTTCGAAATCAATTTCCATGCAAAGCAAATTATTGATATAAACCGGAAACATCTTTAAGCCTTTTCGGGCAGCAATTTCTATCCCCCGTTCGAAGTAATCAGTAGCTCCGCACTGTTCGAGCCCAGCCACCAGCAGTGATAGATCGGCAGCCTTAATGAGGTTGATCCCTACGGCCTCCCCAAGACCATTCCCCACTGTTTTTGAAAGTTCCAGGATTGCACCCCTTTCATCCAACGTATATTTTATTTCTTCATCCCCGACTGAATCGGTATTTACCGCCACGGCGGATACTTTCGCCGCCAGGATCCGTTCAAGCGCTTCCTGCTCGAATACAACATCGCCATTCAGCCAGAGAACATCCTCTTTTTTAACTTTACGCAAGCCTGCCAGCAGACTGGAGGCTGTATTGGTCGTGTCGTAAAAATTATTATATACATACGTTAGCTTGGGAAATCTCTCCATGATCAGATCCTTTTTATAACCGACGACAAGGATGATGTCATCCAAAGTAAGAAACCGCGTCAGACGGTCAATCTGTCTTTCGAGTATGGTTTCTCCGCTGGCAAGTCTGGTCAGGGGTTTGGGATGGGGTTTGCCCAGTCTCGATCCGATTCCTGCTGCTAAAATAATGGCTCGCATTTCTGTCCTTTATTATTCCCGGTTAAAGATCCCGCAAATT
>JAJRUW010000056.1 GCA_024277615.1 Fidelibacterota bacterium
TCGAAACTTACAAGCAAATGCTTTAAATTATCAAATAATATGAATTTCATGCCGGGTGTAAAACTCAATCCTGATCGACCCGGCAGACATGTCAAATATGCTTTCATTTAATTCACACAATGGGTTATGTGAATGTTTGCTGTAATAATATCAAAATAAAAAGCTATCGCTATTATTTCTTTACACCCCAGGGGAATCTTTTATTTATCAAAGCAAATAAGGCTTCATTATAAGGCCTGAAATACTCATTTAGCATCTGATATATTTCCGGTGATACTTTCTCTTTATTTGAACCTACATTTTTGGGTGATAAATCAGAAATTTTATAGGACCTTTTCAACCCTATGAAACGGGATATTTCTTCGAGGACATCGTGCGGGTTTTTGAAGAATCGTTCGCTATTGATTATACAGAACTGTTCGATATTATAGTATTCTAAATACTTTTTGATTTGATGAATATATATTCCTCTGCTTTTATAACTATACTGTATAAACGAAGGACTTTTATAATTCTGGTTTTTTATTACATCATTCAGTCT
Organism: Fidelibacterota bacterium; assembly: GCA_024277615.1. Taxonomy (GTDB): domain Bacteria; phylum Fidelibacterota; class Marinisomatia; order SCGC-AAA003-L08; family JACNLC01; genus JAADGM01. Next base: position 542 of record JAJRUW010000056.1, read on the forward strand.
TTCTTCCTCAGTTCTGAAAGCTTCCGCTATGGATAATGGCTCGCGTCCAAGTCTTCTTTCATGAAAATAATGTGAAATGGCCCTTTCAGTTGGATCTCTTAATAAACAGATGAATTTCATGTTTGGGGCATACTTATAAACCCTTTGAGATGTATTGGGGTTAAAAATATAGTTTGGAGATGCTTCAAAGGGGATTTCATTGCTGTGTAATATTCGTAATGGGAACTGTGCTCGATACCACTTTTCACCGGCTTTAAAATTATCAGCAGCAGGATGTAATCCTCCGTCAAAGTAGTGAATCTCTTTGTAGATAGCTGGTACTAAGCCTGGATACTGTTTTAAATAATAAAACAGGCTGGTAGTACCGGATTTTTGTGCTCCGATAATTAAGAATTGAGGTTTGCAACGTAATTTCCAGGTTGCAAATCTAATATAAGCCTTGAACCGGCGCCATTTATGATCTTCGTGGAGAAATCTGTACAGTTTATTATTCTTCATCTGTAATATTCTTAATAATAATGATCAATATTCAATTTCAAATACCCTGATTCCCGAATCTAAGTAAAAAAATAATTAGCCAATATTGCAATTGAATAATACAGCTCAAATATGGTTACAGCTGATAACAAAGTTCCCGGGATGCTACAAATCGGACATCTGTATTGGATGCTAATTTCATTGTACCGACTTTGAAAGTTACAGGGCATCTGCAACGGAATGAAAAGTATAAATGTATTGTTACGCATATCAATTAATTTTAAAAAGAGCCATGCCTGATCAATGGAAACCGGAGCTTGCTAATGATTATTTTCTGATTTCATATATTTTCACTATAAGTGATATGTTCTCATCACGGCAGGCATTGAATTTTTTAACCACACCTACGAGTATATTTGAAAAATTACAATCTTTCAGAATGCACCCGAGCACTTTGTATTGACCTGTCAGCCGCAGAATTTGGTAAACTATATTCGAAATAATTGTATAACCTACAAGTCTATGCTGGCTCTCTGGTGTCAGGGCTGCCCGGAAGGCTTCAGGCTCTGTTCAAGGTATTGTCCTTAAGGTTGAATTAATGACTCTACGCTATAAATGCAGGTCACAATAATCCCTGTCTTGTGACATTGCTATGGATATGAATGTGTTTATGGTGTTTTCATACGCTGTGATATTTTTAGAAAGTCACTCTGATACTTCGACATTTTTTAGTCCCGGTGAATAATTTTTCTCATCTGCCGAAACAGCGTCAAATTCACAACCCGGTGATGTTTTTCACAACAACTGCTTTTAACCAGTATCCGTGCCTTCTGTAAATTATACGGAATAAAAAAGGTGTATTTTGGCATTTATCGCTTACATTTCCCCTGAAAACATTGACCCGGAGCATCGCGTTATGGATGAGGACAATATCCTCAGGATCCACGGTATACACAGCGCTGTGATGAAATATCATCAGGATCTGTATCTGGAGCTGATGCGCAAATCCGGGCCGCTGACCCTGGCCGAGCGCGAAATGATTGCCCTGCGGGTATCGACACTTAATAAATGTCATTACTGAATACAGCATCACCGGGCGGGACTCGTGCGCAGACTGAATCAGAGCAAAATGCCTGTTGAGCAAATTGACCGGCTCGTATCGGCACTGGAAACTAATTACAAAAACGCAGATTTGAGCGAGCGCTTAAAGGTCATGCTGGCATACACCGATAAACTCACACTCAATCCCGGAAAAATCTGCAAAGCTGATGTTGATAGTTTGAGAACACAGGATTTCAATGACCGGGCCGTCCATGACATTTGTGCAATTGCGGCTTACTTTGCTTTTGTTAACCGCCTGGCCGACGGCCTGGGTGTTGAACTTGAAAATGAGGCTCCTGTATGACAATAATTCAATCTAATCGATCGGAATAAAATGAGAGACAAAACTTTACTGCTTTGGGTCCTGACCATAATTTTCACCATGGCGATTGCCGCCTTTCAAAGAATGACCGGGCCCACCTATCCCGTCAGGGGAACCACAACAATTAATGACATCGAAATCACTTTTAAATTACCGCGCTCCCACGGGGGAGAAGGTGACGAATTCATAAAACTTGACATCCCCGATACCAATATTACCGGACAGATGAACTGGAAACGGCTGAACAGCAGGGATGACTGGACCTCCATGCCCCTGTTCCGCGTGAATAATTATCTTTCCGCCCCTGTCCCCCATCAACCGCCGGCAGGCAAAATCGAATATGTGATCCTGTTAAAATACGGCGACGGAGCGCTGACACCTTTGACGGATGAAGTCACGGTCATCCGCTTCAAAGGAGATGTCCCGCTTTATATTCTCATTCCCCATATCCTGTTCATGTTTCTGGCCATGCTGTTCTCTTCGCGGACGGGTCTGGCCGCCTTAATGAGAGAGGAAAAAATTCTGAAACTCGCGATCTATACGGTAGTCTTTCTTTTTATCGGTGGGATCATTCTGGGACCTGTAGTTCAAAAATTTGCCTTCGGCGCATTCTGGACGGGCTGGCCCTTTGGTCATGATCTCACGGATAATAAAACTGCCGTGGCTCTTTTATTCTGGTTGATTGCTATCTGGCAAATCCGCAAAGATCCCGGTAAACGCTGGTGGGCGGTGGTGGCTGCAGTTATTTTATTGGCGGTTTATCTGATACCGCACAGCGTTTTAGGGTCTGAGATCGACTACACCAGGTTGCCGCAATAAACCGGGGAAAGGCCGCTCCGGAGTCAGCTTCTTTCAAAACCTGCCGCGCTAACATTTTATGAAATAAAGCCTGCCCGGTTGTCCGGCGACCCTGCAGACCCCTTTCGATTTGAGAGGGAGTAGTCATTCTCAACAGCTCCTGCCGGGCTTGACGGGGCTCAATAATTTCAGTGCGACAACCTAATTATAATCCTAAATTTGCCTGCTTGATTTAAGCATGAATTCCAAATTTTATGACAATCTTAAAAATGTAGCAGGAGTCCCGGCACTATGACAGAACTAAAAATTACCGGATACGGAGATGATCTCACGGTAAATGGCATCCGCATCGGCGATCTCACACCGGATGAGCATAAAAATATTGAAAAAAGACTCGGCGGCAGAAACTATGCGCCCCTGGATGATGTAGTAGTATCGGCCGTTAAGGATTCGTCCACACTGGTTTGCAGAAAACCTGACCCGGACGATGTTAAATCTTTTATCGAAGAAGAGATCATTGACGGTCTGTGCTGTTATTCAGCCGTAAATCAGGGACAATTGAACCAGAAAATACTGGATGCCGTCATCCATCATCTGACTATTGACAAACTGCCCACCGTTCCCCGTTCAATCCGCCATAAATACATGGCGGCCTTCCTCATGGCCATCACAGCCGTTACCGGGATGGACAGGGTCGTGCCCAAAGTAGCCGGTGTCGAAGCGCCTGAACTCATGTTCAAAATCGCCCGACGCTGGGGCTATACGGTGAAAAACATCCCCCAAAATGAAGCAATCATCGTCGGGACAAGAGGGAATTTCCACGGGCGGTCGATGACTGCCGTTTCCCTGTCGGATGATCCCGAAGCCAGATCCGGATTTGGACCGTTCGTACCCGGTATCGAACTGGTGCCCTTTAATGATGTGGGGGCCCTTAAAGCTCTTTTCGACCGCAAAGGAGAACGCATTGCCGCCTTCCTGGCTGAACCGATACAGGGGGAAGCAGGCGTCATTGTGCCCGACGATGACTATTGGCCGCAAGTGGCAAAACTCTGCAAAGACCACAATATTTTATTGGCCATGGATGAAGTGCAAACCGGCTTCGGCAGAACCGGCGCCAACTTTGCGCACCAGCTTTATGGTGTAAAACCCGATTTGATGGGCTGCGGCAAAGCGGCAGGCGGAGGCATCCTGCCGGTTTCATTCGTCGCAGGCCGTGATGACGTCATTGGTGTTCTGACACCAGGCTCTGAAGGTTCAACCTTCGGTGGTTATCCCCTCGCTGCGGTAGTCGCCACCTATGCCGTGAAAGTTTTAGTCGAAGATAAACTCGCCGAACGCGCACGGAAAAGAGGTGCACAACTGCTACAGCATTTCGAAGAACTACAGGCGGACTTCCCGGATAAGATCAGGGAAGTCCGGGCTAAAGGCCTGCTGACGGCGTTCGAAATGTTTGACGAACCCCGCTTAGACGGACACAAGGTCTCGGTGGAACTGCTGAAACGGGGCATCTATGCCAAAGAAACCCATCACAGCACTGTGCGGATCGCCCCGGCACTGACCATCGAAGCCTGGCAGATCGACGATATTGCAGAGGCTATTTACCGAACCGTTAAAGAACTCTGATTGTTAAACTTCTGTCATTCCTGTAAATTTTGAATTCTAATTTTGAAAGAAATCAACATCTCAATTCGTCACCGGTTGGTTCTGAGCTCACGGCGCATCAATGCTCGTGGACACAACCGGCCTGACGCTTACAGATCAGACTGCAATATTTGCTGAAATATGAAGCTTTTCTTAATTACAAAAATGAACCCCGAATTTCCCGTTACGGAATCACTAAATTCATCTGCAGAGCAGGAGTGTAAATGATTCGGTATTTAAAATTCACAACTGGACTGCTTACCGGCATCATTATTTTCACTTTTACACTGGCTCAGGATCCGGCTGAAAATGTTAAATCCATCCAGGATCTCGAGATAGTAGGCGCCATGTTCAGCGGTCAGGGGGAATACGAAGAAGCAATTCTCATTTATGAAAAAGTGTTATTTATGCAAATTTCCGTACTGGGGAACCGGCATCCGGATGTGGCAGACACTTACTTTAAACTTGCCCGTCTGTACTGGAAAGACAACGACCCCGACAAAGCCGATGAGTATTATCAAAAATCTCTGGCCATCTATGAACATTCAGTTAAAGAAAATGAGGATCGCCTGATCGCTCCCCTGCAGGAAATGTCTAATCTCTACGCCGTAACTGGCAAATTTGATAAACTGAAATACGTAACGGACAGGCTCCGGACGTTATCCGAATCGCGGAGTTTCTGGTCCGCTGATTCAGCCCTGTTCCGCTGGTTGAACAACCCCCGCCGGTCAGGATATTCCTATGATGACATCCTGACATTTATTGATGATGTGTCCCGGGTCCAAACACCTGCAGAAGTCGCCGGGGAGATGATGGATCAGGGTTTTACTTACATCAAACACGGGCTATATACCGAAGCAATTAATAGTTTTTCCTCCGCCCTGATAACAGATACACCCGTTCTGGACAGCGATTATTTCAGAACTTTTAAACCGCCTGAAGAATTTCTTCCGGATTTTCTGACGGCGTTACAGACCCAACAGCAAATTGATTCTTCCAACGCTGCTGTCGAATTTTTTACATCCCTGATTTACAGTAATCTTAAGGATACTACCAGCGCCCTCGAACACATGCTCCGATACACACGCCTCAGGCCGAATGATTATCGGGGATTTGAGTTGTTGGGTGACGATCTGGCGGCCTTGTCGGACTGGCTGGAAGCCCTGTTTAATTACCAGAAAGTCGTCTGGTTAAGCCCGGACAATCAAAGCGGAAAATATAAAGTCGGGCTGGCCCTGCTTCGCTTGGGGAATCCGGAAGATGCCCTCGAAGCCTTCCGGCAGGTTTTGCGCCTGAATCCGAATCATCACGACGCACTGCTCGGGATGGGTATCGCCTATACAAACCTGGAGAAATACAATCTGGCCAGTTCATTGTTGACCCAGGCTCTCTTACAGGAGGGTGATAACGAAGAATCCTATTATTACCTCGGCATTGCCTATTGGGCGCTGAAAAAAGTTCCCGAGGCCATCGAAGCCTTCAAGCGCACTATCAACTTGAATCCGCATAACGGAGATGCCTACTATTATCTTGGCAGGATCCATGAAAGTTTATTCAAAATTGATGATGCTATCGCCTATTATGAGAAGGCCCGGCGATATTCTCCCGAGCGGGAAGATATTAATTACCGCCTGGGATTGCTTTACTACAAAACCGATCAATATTACAAGGCGATGAAGCCGCTGCGGGAATATGTCATGGCCGAGCCGGACAGTGTTTCCATCTTGAAAATTCTCGGCGAGATATTCATGGAACAGTCCCGGTATCCTGAGGCCGTTAATACTTACTCCCGTCTGGCAGACCGCTTCCCACAGAATCCGGACTATCTTGAACTCATCGGCCAGGCTTATTGGAATATGGGGGACATGGATAATGCCCTCATGGCTTACGAACAATTGCTGCTTCTGGACGACGAAAATACCGAAGTGTACTACCGCCTTGGCCTGATTGCCAATAATCTGGGAGATTACCTCCTGGCAGAACAATATCTGCTCGAGGCCATCAATTGCGGCATCCCGACTTTTAACATGTTCTATGAACTGGGGCTGGCTTTTGCGCACCAGGCGAAATATATGCAGGCCTTACTGGCATTTCAGGACGCTGAAAAAATCTCGCCGCGGGATCCAAAACTGGTTTATCAAATGGGGATTACACTGGGAGAGCTGGGATTATATGAAAATTCCATAGCAAAATTCAGGATTTACTCAAACTCATTTCTCAAGGATCCGCTGCCCTATTATTTCATGGGGAAAAATTTCATGGCTCTGGCCCGCTATGAAGAAGCCGTTGAGAATTTCAGCAGAGCACTTGAACTGGATCCCGAGAATTTTCAAAGTCAATTCAACATCGGGAAATGCTATCTGAAATTGGGGGACTTCCAGCAGGCCGCTGTCGCTCTTAAAAAGGCTTTGTTGATGAATCCCGACGACCCCGATGCGCACTACAATCTGGGTCTTACTTACCTGAATTTAAATAAACTGCGTTCCGCCCGCAATGAGCTGAATATTTTATATATGCTGCAGCCGGCCCTGTACGACTCGCTGAAAAAATCAATCAATAATTTCTAACAGGCGCTACCGGAAATCTCCGGCCTGTTTTTTCAGGACTCATGGGAGGTGCTTTCAGGAGGTTTTTTAACGATAGAGCGTCTGTTCTTGCGTCGGAATTTTCGTCTCAGCCGCACACCGCCCTTAACAACATATTCGGAAATTTCACGTTGTCCCTTTTTAAAACGGACTTCCCGCAGATGTTCCATTTCCCGACCCGTATCGATCAGGATTTCATCGGATTTTACCAATGACAGGATCTGACTGGGATAAATACTGCGATGCCCGGTCATGAGAAAACTCACGATGCAGGCCAGGGCGGCATAGGCCGCCATATCAGACCCGAAAAGTTCCACGAACATGATACTGGCCGCCACTGGTGTGTTGGCAGAGCCTGCAAGCAGAGCGATCATTCCGATAGCGGCAAATAAACGCGGGTCGGAATGCAAGATGACTCCCAGGCTGTTGCCGGCACTTGCCCCAATGAAAAACACCGATGTGACAATTCCCCCGCTGCCACCGAAATTCAGCGTGATACTCGTAAAAATGATCTTCCAAAAAGCAGCGAGATATGAGATGCTATGCCCTTGCAGAACCGTATCGATGGTTGTCAGTCCGAGACCGAGATAGCGGGTCGGTTCGGATTCGATGGGGATGTGAAGATTTTTCAGGATCAGAAAGATCAAGGTTATTCCAACCAGAATAGAGCCGCCCAGCAATCCCTGAGCAATGCCGGGCAAATTCATTTTTAAGCGTATGGATCTGAAAAAGGCCATAGCTTCAATCAGTATAAACGAGATAATCCCGAATACAATACCGCTCAAAACAATCTCAAGAATGAAAACATTATTTGTAGCCGTCAGGAAGGTCACACGGCTGTGGAAATAATCTGCCCCCAGCGCCATGGCGCACTGGTACCCGATAATACCGGCTACAAAAGAGGGAAATAACACTTCATAAAGCAGGGTTCCCACAAACAAAACCTCAACGCCGAACAGAGCTCCGGCAATGGGTGTACCGAATATAGAGGCAAACCCGGCGCTCAGGCCGCAGATTACAATGCGTTTGCGGTCACGATCATTAAATTTCAATATATCTGCTATCTTGGAAGATACGCTGGCACCGATTTGGGCCGCCGGGCCTTCTTTTCCAACTGAACCTCCCGCTGCAATCGTAATGACCGTAGCTATCAGTTTAATCGGCGCTGAAAGACCCGACATCTTCCCTGATTTCCGGTGAATAGCCTGAATTACTTTTTCAGTTCCGTGACCCCGGGCCTCCGGAGCAAAGCGATTGATGACCCAGGCACTGAAAGCCATCGCCAGAGGAAGAATGAGGAAATAATAAGGGTAATGATCCGCCAGACCGGTACTGACTTCAAGGAGCTTAATAAAAATTGCCGTCGTGGTCCCAACCACAATACCCGTAACAGTTGCAATGATGAACCACTTTATAATATCTACAAATAGGACAGAGCTTTCGAGTATTTTTCTTAACATGATTGGCCGTAAAATTAGCAAGGTTTGATGTCATTCTACACAACTTTAAATAAGTAATTTCCACGCTTTCTGAACGCCAGCCGCTACCTGTGCCTAAAGTAATGACGCCCGAATTAAGCGGTAAAATTCCCAAGCCTGACCGGGTCCGAAAAGACCGCTCAGAAGAAGCCCTAAAAAGCCCCGACGCCTTGTCGGTATGACCGGGATAATAAGTTTTTGAAAAAAACCAACTTAAGGATTAATCTTGACCTTTAGCGGTGTAATTATTGCACTTACATAATATTGTGCTCTATAATATATTGGCAATGCCGGACTTTTTAGAAATCTTGAAAAAAGCATTTTGATACTCCCAATTGGGTTGCTTATTTTTCACAGCAGGATTGATAAATGCTGTGCTCAACAGCAAAATAGTATCGACGATAGCCGGAAACTATTTTTGAAAAAATCCTACGGGATTTTTCCTGTTTATCAATGCGAATGGTATTTATTCTTCCACTCTGGCGAATTACATAAAATGAGAGGTTTGTTGAAGGGCGAATTTTCACATAATTCTGTTCAATGACTATAATGGAAAAAATGTTTGAATATCAGGGGAAAACGACTTCCCTTATCGGTAAAAAGAAAATCACTGCCTATCGCGAATTGTACAATTATCTGTCTGAATTGCAGGTAAATGGCAAACTGCCCTTCCATGGCGATTACCTCGGTGACAATGAGTTAGCCAAAAATATTTATTCAAAAAAATATTTTCTCAAAGATCTCGAAGGCAATCTACTGGAACAGCACCCTGAAGAGACCTTCATCCGCATCGCTGCATTCATGTCCACCGTAGAAGTTACCAAAACCAAAAAAAGAGAATGGGCCGAAAAATTTTACACTGAATTATATCAGGGACGTTTCGTTCCCGGGGGCCGGGTGCTGGCCGGGTCGGGTGATCTTTTTCGTTTAAAAACCCTGGCTAATTGTTTTGTCTCCAAGATTGAACATGACGATATCGATTCAATTTATCATACGGCATTCGAGTGTGCCAGGACTTATTCTTATGGCGGGGGTATCGGCGTCGATATATCCTCATTGCGCCCCAAAGACGCCATCGTACACAATGCAGCGGACAGTTCAACGGGAGCCGTTTCTTTTATGGATCTTTATTCCCTGACTACCGGACTTATCGGTCAAAGCGGACGCCGCGGCGCCCTCATGATGACCATCGACGTCAAGCATCCGGACATCTTTAATTTCATCAATGTAAAACAGACACCAAACTGGGTGACAAAACAAATTATTGAGCGCTGTGAATGGTCAAAACTGTTCGATGATGACCAGCTGAAGGAAATCTCCAAGCATGTGATGGAGAACACGCAGATCCGCTTTGCGAATATATCCATTAAAGTCAGCGATGAATTTATGCAGGCGGTGAACGAAAACAACACCTTCCCTGATGATCATTATCTGGTTTACCAGAAAAACAACCCCGAACTGGTGATGAACTCGCCTCAAAGCGACAAGAATCATTATTCCGTGGGTATTCCGTCAAAATCACCTGAAGACTACAAACTGCTGCATAATTTCGCTACATTCACTGAACTGAATAACTGGCTTTTTGAAAGTTATGGAGTTTCCGTTGCCGAGCGTGACCTGCTGGAAAAGAACAAGCGTGATATTTACGGTGATTATGTTCTGCAGTTAAACGAGCTTGATTATGACTTTGCCATCAAGCAGGCCGGCGATTTCATGCTCTACTTCAGCAGCGAACCCACCGGGGAAATCCGCAGACTCGTCAAAGCGCGGGATATCTGGGACCAATTCATCGAGGGCAATTACCGTACGGCCGAGCCCGGACTCATTTTCTGGACAACCATGAGTAAGTTTTCCCCTTCCAATTACGTCGGCCGGCCGATTATCAGCACCAATCCCTGTGCAGAGGTCCCCCTGGAAGATGGCGGTGCCTGCAATCTGGGATCATTGAATTTATCCCGCTTCGTGGTAAACGGTTACGACCAGAATGCTTTTTTTGACTGGGATCAGTTGGCTGAGACCATCAGAATTTTAGTTAGATTCCTTGACAATGTGGTTATCTGGAATGAAAAACTAAATGCCCTGGAAAAGCAGCGGATTTCGGCCAGCGAGACCCGCAGACTCGGGCTGGGTGTCATGGGGATAGCCGATATGATGAATCAACTGGGTCTCGAATATGATTCACCCAAAAGCTTTGAGTTAATTGACAAAGTGATGAGCTTTATTGCAAACGCCGCTTATCAGGCTTCTTCCTGGCTGGCTGAAGAAAAGGGGCCATCACCTGTTTTCTCGCCTGCAAAATATCTCCAGTGTCCCTACGCAAAATCAGCACTCAGTGAAGAGACCCGCAGCATCATTAAGAAAAAGGGGCTGCGAAATATCGCCATCTTGTCAATTGCACCCACGGGGTCGATCTCAAACATCGTCCTCGGATACCAGAACGGCGAAAAAAATTATATCGGCGTATCCGGCGGGATCGAACCTATATTTGCACTTTACTACACACGTCGCTCGGAATCTTTCAACAACAAATTTTATAATGTCTTTCATGCGACTGTTCAGGCCTATATCGATAAAATGGGTTTAACCGATGAAGCTGCCGCCAATGCGGATATGACCTCAATTCTTCCAGCGTACTTTCATAGGACAGCCCATAACATCCATCCGGACCAGCGAGTAAAGATACAGAGTATCTGTCAGAAATACATTGATCACAGTATCTCCTCAACCGTCAATCTGCCTGAAGATACCGAACCGGAACTCATCTCAAATATTTATATTAAAGCCTGGGAGTCCGGTCTTAAGGGTATTACCATTTACAGGGATGGCAGCCGCTTCCCGATTCTCGCTGTTAAGGGAAAAGCCTCTGCTTTCCAGAAAGCCAGACAGCAAAAATACAAAATAGATTTGCCGGACGGTGCGGAAGCCATCTGCCATGGGGATGAAATCCTGAAACTGCCAAATGGAAGACTTACCACGGTCTATCACTACATGAACCGTGACAACCTGAATATTGAAGACATGCTGTTAAATACCCACCCGGAGGAAGTCATTAAGTGATAAAAATCGAAGCCCGGCAGGCAAAAATACAGGCCGTTGCCAATAAACCAAAAGCAACAGAGAAAACAGCCGCAGGCGAACCCCTGAACAGGAGTAAAATCGCACGGGAAAAGTTATTTACGCCCAACAGACCGCCGGTTGTGGATGCTAAGGTATATAAGCTCAGGAGCGTGTTTGTAAAGAATTCTGTTTTCATAACTCTCGGATATGTTCGTGATAATGGTTACACACGACCCATTGAAATATTCATAAACTCAAAAGATCTCACGAGAGCGCCGGAATACGTGGTTTTAACCCGGCTCATCTCGGCTATTTTCAGACGTTCAAGTAATCCCGATTTCATTTTGGAAGAGCTTAGGGGAATCTTTGACCCCAGCGGAGGCTCCTTTAAAGAGGGGAAATATTACCACTCATTTTACGCTGAGATCGCCGATGTAATTGAGCAGTTTTTCTTTGATGTCGGAATTCTTGAAAGGCCGGATGTGTTGCCTGCCCAGGATAACGGTTCTCCTGAGACCGGCAGCAACAACGGAGATTTTTCCGGTGACAGTGTGAATATGGAAAATAACTATTTTAAAATCTGCCCCGATTGTAATAACCGGACCCTCAAAACCGAGAATGGCTGTAATACCTGCATGGACCCGGAGTGTGGTTACAGCAAATGTGATAAATAGCCCCGGGGACCCGGCATTAATTCAGAGCACCGCGGGAGGGTTATTTTTGCATTCCCGGATCCCAAAATAAATATTTATCCCTACCGGCCTTTTTAGCCGCATACATAGCCGTATCAGCCCGAGACAGAATAGCAGAGGCATCATCACCATCGTCGGGGAAGATGCTTATCCCGATGCTGGCCGTGATAAATTTAATCATTATATCATCGAATTGGTAAGGCCTGCCGAGTTCTTTTGTGACCCGCTTAGCAACGGTTTTAGGCTGTAGATCAAACTGGTTATTGATCAAGATGACAAACTCATCGCCACCGAGGCGGTAAATGATATCACTTTCTCTCAAGGAGCGTCTTAAGCGTGCTGCAACTTCAATCAGCAGTTTATCTCCTACGTCATGACCGTATTTGTCGTTTACCTCCTTGAAATGATCCAGATCTATAAATAACAGAGCGCGCTGTACATTATAACGCTGAGAATAATGCAGTTCCTGATCGATTCTTTCAAAAAACGATCGTCTGTTATAGAGTCCGGTGAGGGCATCATTGCGAGCCTGGTATTCCAGTTTCTGCTCAGCTTCCTTCCGCTTTGAGATGTCCCTGTAAATCCCGTAAACGGCGATTTGCCCGTCTCCGTAACGTACGGGGGCTCCGATTATGGAGACCATTACCGGGAACCCGTCCTTACGGTAACGAACGGTCTCAAATTTCTCTCGTACACCTTCACCAACCAGCCGGGAGATCTTTTGAGCTTCATCAATTTCATCTTCCCGGGCAATGAGCTGGTCAATATTCTCCCCGAGCGCTTCATCCTTGCTGTAACCAAACATGGAAACAAACTCCCGGTTGATATTTTTAATGGTCCCGTCATTATCAACCAGAACCATGCCTTCAGGTGCACTTTCAAATAATTTATCAAGAAAGGTCTTTTCAATCTGCAGGGATTCTTCCGCCTCTTTCCGTTCGGTGATATCAACGATCTGAATTATCAGGTCGGAAGCCGATTTGTCAGGATTTGGCAGCACCGAAAAATTAGCCACACCCCACAAAATTTTTCCGTCACTACGACGGTACCGCTCCTCAAGATTTAATTGCTTGATTTCACCGGATAGCAGCCTGTCGAGGTGCCTGCCCAACTGCTCTTCATCCTGATTGAAGGTAATCTCTTTCAGACTTTTCGACATCAGCTCTGCTTTTGAATACCCCAGCATTTTACAGATCGTTTCGTTCACCTGTATAAAATTTCCGGGCGGTTCAAAGATCAGCATGCCGGTAGGGGCATTCATAAATGCCCCCCTGAATTTTTCTTCATTTTCCTGGAGTTTCCGTTTCAATTCGAGTTTTTCAATGCCCTTCTGAATTGAAAAATGCAGAATCTCAAAAGAGATGGGTTTTTTAATAAAATTGATAGCTCCCATTCGCAGGGCCTTGATAGCATAGTCCAGATCGCCATGCCCGGTTATTACGATAGTCTGGAGTTCACTCTGCAGGGCGCTGGCGCGTTCCAACAATTCCATACCGTCAATTCCCGGCATGCGGATATCGGTTATCAGCACATCATATTGCTCACGTTCCAGTGTTGACAGAGCATCTTCACCGGAATTCAGGGTTGTAATTTCGTAGTCCGGTGACATCCGCTCCAGAGCCCTTTTGATCAGCTCGCAAAGGCTGACCTCATCATCAACAATTAGTAATTTTACTTTTCCCATAAATTCAATCTAAAAATACTGCCGTTAATTTACGGATTTCTTTGAGATTTTGCCGAAAGGACTGCTTCAATCTTCATCAGACACTCAGACAGATGAGCTTTGGTTATTGCATTGGGCTGTCTGACTTTTAGATCACGGTTGATCTTTACTTTCAGCGATGTCAGATCTGCAAGGGCGAGGGAGACTGCATCCTGCGGATAGGTTCTGCTTTTCCCTAGCACCAGCCGGATCAGGATTTCCAGGTGCAACCGTTGTAATTCCCTGCGATAACTGTCAATATTGTCACCAAGATCCACCTCCTGCCATAGTTCAGCCCTCAGAAAAGAGAACATATCCGTCATGGAAAATACGGGATCCCCCGATGCAAATCTCAACTCGTTATCACTTAGCCTGTTCAAAACATAAGTGGAATAAAGTCTCGTCAGCGCTCTCCCCTGTAACTTTAACACGGCATTATGTACGGGGTATTCCAAACGGCTGCGCTGCCATAGCGAGCCCGAAAAATCGCCTTTCAATTCCGGTATGAGCTTGTTCAGCAGGGCCGGAGGAAAATCAAATGCCCCGGGCTGAAAGAGCGACTGATCCAGAAATTTCAAGGCTCTCCATTGCTCTTTTGCCGGGACTACTTCAAAGGGCAAACGATCCTTTGTGTCCCCGTAATGATCGCGGTGGACGTACATTCCGCCGACATATTTTGTCACGTTATTGGCCATGTTGCGATATTCCCCGATGCCTTGGTTGAACAGTTTCAGGAATCGTTGATAACTCTCACCCTTTTTCAGATCCTGCTCTGAAAGAGATGTCCAGAGTTCATTGACCAGATCAAGTCTCTGCTCATAGTAACTGAGGGGATCGGCAGTCATATCGTACAGACTGCAGCTGGGGTCCATCCCTTTGATGGAATATCCATTGGCGACATTATCCGTACAGTACTCCAGCAGCGGTTCACCCACCCGGCCGGCAATGTCATCCAGCAGTTGTTTTTCTGCCAGTGCGGTTGTGTCTCCGGGTTCCGCATAGGCATATTCCACAGCCCAGTAGTCATAAACCCCGAGGGCAGTCTGAAAATAGTCTCCCTGCTTATCACCTTTCTTCGACAGGTTAATGGGTGTGTAATCCATCACCGAGCCCGTCGTCCCCCAGTCCCGGGTGAATTTTTCATCGCGGAGCAGCTTCAGCGGATAGATATGACTCGCCCGGAAATTATGTCTCAGTCCCAGGGTGTGCCCCACTTCATGAACAATTAAATCCGTGAGGCCATCCTGCACAAATTTCTCATAATCCATATCGCCCTCTAACCCCCGACTTTGGATCAGATTCCAGCCAAATTCCATTTGCTCCTTTTTTTCTGCAGCATAGTTACAACGCATTTCCTCGGGGGGTGCATCCGCCTCCAGCTCTGTTACTTCGAGAATTTCATCCAGCGACAGCGGTGTGATAAACTGATCATATTCGGTATAAAAATGGCGCACAAAATCAGCGCTCACGCGGATATCCGCATCATAGATCTCACCGGTAAAAGGATTTGCCCGGGAAGGACCGACTGCATAACCGCCACCTGGCTGGACAATCCACCTGACGGTGTTATACCGTACATCGGCCGGATCCCATTGTGCATCATCAGGCATTTGCCGTACGACAATGGCATCTTGAAGACCTATCCGCTCAAAGGCGTCATTCCACAACAGAATCCCCCGGCGTATCGCATCCCGGTATTTCTCTGGAACAGTATTTTCAATCCAGTATACAATCGGTTTGACAGGAGGAGAAAGTCTGGCGTCGGGGTCGGCCTTTTTCAGGTTCCAACGATTAATATAATAAGTGTAGGGTGTCTCCCGTTCGACGGAAGAATAGTCCTGGAACAGGGTTACAAAATGCCCCACACGATCATCGGCTATCCGGGGGTTATAGTCTGTTTCGGTCAGAGCGGAGAGGCTGTAATGGTAACGCATCAGCATACTCCTCGAATCTGCCAGCGTCGTTGACTTGTAAGGCTTACCGGAGTAATAGTGCAGAGAGACTTCAATTTCGGTGTTAGCCGGGAAGGATTTCAGTTCGCTAAAAGTACTGTTATCTTTATCCAGCGAATATTTTTGTTTCCACTGTCCCGTACTGTATTCAACTCGGGTGTATTTATCCGTCAGGAAGAGAGCCGACAGATCAACCAGAATCCGCTTGGTCACGGAATCCGGCCGGCTTTTGATTTCTACACTGTTTACAATAGAGTTGGAAAGGCTGTGCTCAACAGCCCGGTGCATGGGCGTTTTATCCTTTGCGCGATAATTGGTATTCAGGCGGACGAGTTGAATACGTTTACCCTGCTTTTTAAATTGGAAAGGGAAATCACCCAGCATTGCCCCGCTGTCAAAAATACGGGCATCCCCTGACTGACGAGTGGCGTTGAATAAGTAGGTTACACCCAACTGCCCGGGAGCCAGACTAAGTAAATATTTATCTTCTTCCTCATTGACATATATATCAAATAAACCTTCAATAAGGTCAAAATCTTTGATGAGTTTTTCATATTTAGGAAGTTTACCTGAATCCTCTTTTTTTGAACTTTTCTTTTCTGTAGAAGTGGAATCAGGCTTCTGTTCACTGCCAACCGGTTTTGCCAGCCCCGCAGTTGTCAATAAAAAAACTCCCAGCAGTAATATGATGATGTTAAGATTGCGTTTAGTTTTTGCCATAGTATTTCCGAGTTTGACCTGGGTTAATGATGAACTGCATTTCTCCACCAGGTATCAGATCTCTGTTTACCCGGTGCCGGGTCACTTGCAATCCGAAGCCGCACCTTTTAAGTTAGAAGCCGCTGGGGAATACTCGTCGATAATGCCGGAATGAGCCCTTAAACCGCATAATTTTAGTGTCTTTCAACCGCAGAAAATACTAAAGCAAACGGCATTCTTTTTAGTAAAATATTGGCTGTATTTCAGGCTGTTACATGCGAGGCTGTTGATGAAATGATAATTGTACCGGTGGAAAAATATTCCCGTGACTTCCATCCCGCAGAATCTGTCTGACCTGCGCTGGACTGTAATCATTTACCGGGATTTGCAGTGCGTACGCTGTTTAATATGCCTTAGCGCGAGATCAATTGTTCCCGCTCGGGTCCCGTAGAGACAAATTTAATCGGCGTTTCCATAAGGTCAGACAAGATGCGGATAAAACGTTCAGCCCTGGCGGGCAGTTCATCGAAATGTTCGATATACGTAGTAGGTTCACACCAGCCGGGGACCGACTCATAAACCGGTGTTACTTCCTCCAGTTTATGAAGTACTTCGGAAAAGTGTTTTGTGTGCTGCCCGTCAACTTTGTAAGCAGTGCAAATTTTTAGCTCTTCAAAGTCGTCTAGAACATCCAGTTTAGTCAGAGCAATTTCGGTAAAACCATTAATTTTGGCACTGTACCTGGCCAGTGTTCCGTCAAACCAGCCACAGCGTCTGGGGCGGCCGGTTGTCGCACCGAATTCACAACCTGTTTCTTGAAGCAGGCGGCCCGTTCCGTCAAATAATTCGGTTGGGAAGGGACCCTCTCCGACACGGGTCGTATAGGCTTTGAATATTCCAATCCTCCTGTCAATGGTTGTGATCGGAACTCCCAGCCCGTTGGCAATCCCGCCCACGGAACAATTGGAGGAGGTAACAAAGGGATAAGTGCCATGATCAATATCCAGCAGTGTCCCCTGGGCTCCTTCGATGAGGATATTTGCACCGGTTTCCAATTTTTCCTGCATGAATTTGAATGTATCAGTAACCAGCGGCGAGATGGCCAGCGCGCATTCAAAGAATTGAGATAATTCCTGTTCAACGGCGTCCGCCGGCAGATCGAAAAGTTCACCGTGAGTCACGGCATCCTGCAGTCTCCTTTTCAGCATATCCTGGAGTTTATTCGGTTCAGCCAGGTTGTGGCCCCTGATGCCCCGCCGATTAAACTTATCAACATAGGTCGGACCGATACCCCGGGAGGTGGTGCCTATTTTTTGTGCCTTATTTTTCTCGGAAGCTCTATCGATAGCGCGGTGTACAGGAGTCACTATATGGGCCGTGTTTGCAATGTGGATGCGACCCTTCGTCTGAATCCCGTTTTGCTTTAGCATGTCAATCTCAGCCACCAGACTGACAGGGTCGATCACCATCCCATTTCCTAAAATACAGTGACAGTCAGCCCTTAAAATGCCCGACGGCACCTGGTGCAGAATAATTTTCCGGTTTTTGATATAGACTGTGTGGCCTGCATTGGCACCCCCCTGATAGCGTGCGACGATATCAACATTTGCGCTGAGGTGATCAACGATTTTGCCCTTGCCTTCATCGCCCCATTGGCCACCGGTTATGGATATAATTGACATTTTTCTCTCGATTTATACGGCGAAAATTATCAGTATTTACATAAAAAAACTCCGAGATAAGCGGAGTTTTTTTATTTTTTCTGTCACTTTAGGATTGGACTTTATTTTTTCTTTTTCATTTTTCTGCCGGCTCTGTTCTCAAAATAGACCATCACCGGACTTGCAATGTAGATCGAAGAATAAGTTCCTACAACGACTCCAATGATCAATGCAAAGGCAAATAACTGAATGATGGACAGACCGATAATGAATAATATCAAGACGACTATCAATGTCGTGAAGGAAGTTATAATTGTTCGGCTAAGGGTTCCGTTCAGGGCTGTGTTGACTATATTCTCTAATTTTTCTCTGGAGAGCGCTTTAATATATTCACGGATACGGTCAAAGACAACGATTGTATCATTCAGTGAATATCCCACAATTGTCAGGAATGCAGCAATTATCTCCAGGTTTATCTCCAGATTCAGCAAAGAAAAAACTCCCAGGGTAACGAGAATATCATGCAACAGTGCAACAACTGCTCCGATGGCATAGTAAAAATCAAAGCGAAAAGCGATATATATCAGAATTAGGATCAGGGCAACTATAATTGCTCTCACGGCCGTTGTACTTAGCTCTTTCCCGATCTTTGGGCCAACCGACTCAATTCTCCGTGTTTCAAATTTTTTCCCGTTGAAAGCATTGTTTAATTTTTGTTAGACTATTGTTCCCGATGCTGCAGTTTTGATCAGCACTTCATTCTCATCCCCGAATGCCACAATACCCACATTACCAAGGTCCTGCTCCTGCAGCAAACTGCGCAATTCGGAGATGTCAACGGGTTCTTCGAATTTCAGTTGAGCAATTGTACCACCGGTAAAATCGATGGATAGATTCAGACCGCCTTTAACCGCAATTGACAACAAACCGGCCACGATCACGACCAGCGAAATGGTAATGGCAATTTTTCTTTTGCCTAAGAAATCATAATTTGTATTCTTAAATAATCTCATTCTATATACTCAATACTTTAATGGGTTTTTTCTTTCCAAACATCATATATATCGTTCGGGTGATAAAGACTGCCGTAAACATAGAGGCCAGAATGCCGATACTCAGCGTCACCGCAAATCCCTTGATGGGACCCGACCCGATCCAGGCTAATACGAAGGCTGCTATGAGGGTTGTGATATTGGCGTCAAGAATTGTAATGAAAGCCCGCGAATAACCTGCATCGATGGCAGCTTTTACCGTTTTGCCTTTATCAAGTTCTTCCCGGATTCGCTCAAAAATAATCACATTTGCATCCACTGCCATACCAATGGTGAGGATCAGTCCCGCAATACCCGGCAAGGTGAGCGTGGCCTTTAACATCGATAATACACCCAGAACTAAAAACACATTCAGCAACAGGCTTAAATCAGCGAGAGCACCTGACCCCTTGTAATAGAAAATCATAAAAATAATCACGGATAAGAAGCCCCAAAACATTGCATTGGTACCGGCCAGGATGGAGTCATGTCCGAGAGATGGCCCCACAGTCCGTTCTTCAACGACATCTACAGGTGCCGGGAGTTTACCAGCCCGTAAAACGTTGGCAATATCTTTTGCTTCGTCAATATCATCCAGTCCGCTGATCTGTGTCCGCCCGCCTGGGATGCGATCGCGGATAACCGGTGCCATATAAACTTTACGATCCAGAACGATGGCAACATTACGTCCTACGTTCGCACCCGTAAACCTGGCCCAGGTTTTGGCCCCTTCTGCATTCATGGTTAGGTTCACAATGGCCTGTCCTGAAACATTGGAGCCTACGCCCCCGAGGTTGGCTCTGGCATCGGTAACGACACCACCGGTTAAAACCGCTTCGCGATTTAAATAGTAAATTCTTTTATAGGACAGCATACTTCCGTCTTCCCCTTCAACCTGGATGAGTTTATTGCCCCAGACAAAGGCCCCGTCTCTCGGAATCAGTTTCTTGACTTTTTCGTTGTCCAGTAATCTCTGAAATTTACTGATATCGGCGGCAAAGACCCCGTATCCTCCTCTGAACGATTTCAGATAGCCTGAAAAAGGCTTATTCTTAAGTACATCGGCAGAAGTAGTGTAGAGTTCATTCGAGGATTCATCTTCAACCTGTTGAAAAAGTTCATCAACCTCATCCGCAGACCGGGTTGTATCGGTCGGGGTCCCGGCTTCGGCTACCGTAGTGCCGGTGCTGTCCGTGTCCGTGAGGGGAGACTCTATCAGAGCTGCATCCAATTTGTTGAGTACCTGTTGGAAATCTTCGGTATTTTTGACCAGTATAAATTCCAGCAGGGCCGTGCGCTGCAACAGATTTCTGGCCCGCTCGGCGTCTTTCACGCCAGCCAGTTCGACAATAATCCTGTTTTTTCCCGATTTCTGTATTGTCGGTTCAGAAACACCAAACTCATCCACGCGGTTACGAATGATCTCAAGTGCACTGTCGATAGCGTCCTCGGCCTGCTGCTTCAGGGCCGAAATCACATCGGCATTGGTTTTTCCCGAAAGTCCGTCCAGATCAGCATAATATTTAACGAGTCTGATATTGGCAGAATTAACCAAAGTTTCAAATTCAGTGAAAAAGTCAGTGTTGTTGGCAAGGGCTGCCTTGCTCGCTTTTTCAATCACATCCAGCAGATGGGAATCTTTTTCTTTGGCCATATTTTGAGCAAGAATAGGGATGTCAACTTCCAGTACAACATGCATACCACCCTGTAAGTCAAGCCCCAGATTGATCACATTATGATAAAGCTCCCGGAGGTCGCCGGGTGCATCTGCTTCCATTTGAGTTTTTTCAGCTTCGGACATGGTATAGTAGGTGACAGAGGGCCAGAGCTTATAGGCACTGAACAGCAGAACTGCACCAATTATCAACCATCTCATTCCTGTACTTTTCAGCATAGTCTTCTTTTTCTTATTAACAAGTGTTGCATTTAGAAATAACGATTCATCAAATCGTACAAAAAGTTTGTTGAATTTTCCGGCAATTTCAATATCAAATCCATAAAATTGCCCAAGAAAAAAGCCTGCCAATTTAAAACGATCTCCTTATGCAACAAACGTTTTTGTTTGGAAAAATTACAGTTCGCACCACGATAAAAGACCCTGTAAAATCCGGAAAAAAGAATGAAATTAACATCTTCACTTTTATTGCATAGCAATTTCACCCTCAGTAAATTTTACACTTGATATACTCTACAAATGAAAGTATTTGATACAAAGATCATTGCAATATCTAACCAGAAGGGAGGCGTTGGTAAAACGACCTCGGCCGTTAATATTGCATCTTACCTTGCCGTAGCGGAGATCCCCACTCTCCTGGTGGATATGGATCCTCAATCCAATGCATCAACCGGCGTCGGTATTGACCCTGTCAAACTGAATGGATCAATATATTCCGTCCTGATCGGTGAAAACTCCATTCAGAGTTCCATCCGGAAAACGGATCTGGAATTTCTGCATGTACTCCCTGCCAGCAAAGACCTGGTCGGAGCGGAAATTGAGCTTGTGAGTATGTACTCCCGGGAGTATAAGCTGAAAAAAGGACTGGATGAAATTAAGGGGAAGTATAAGTATGTCATCATTGACAGCCCTCCGTCACTGGGACTGCTTACCATCAACGTGCTGAGCGCGGCAAATTCGGTATTGATTCCAATACAATGCGAATACTTTGCCCTTGAAGGCCTGTCCCAGTTGTTGAACACGATTCAACTGGTACAGCGTCATCTGAACAAAGCCCTTGAAATTGAAGGGATTTTAATCACAATGTACGATAACCGGCTTAATCTTTCCAGGCAGGTTGTCCAGGAAGTAAAAGAGTATTTTGGGGATAAGGTTTATAAAACTTTCATCAAAAGAAATGTTCGCCTGGGGGAGGCCCCCAGCCATGGCAAACCCATCCTGCTATATGATGCCACTTCTATGGGAGCCCAGAATTATATGAGCCTTGTTTCAGAAATGTTGGCTGAAAATGAATAAAAAAGGATTGGGAAAAGGCCTCAGAGCCCTGATTACCACTTATTCTACTGAAGACGGCGACAGACACATGGAGGGCGCTGTACCTACGGACAGTATCGTATCAAACCGAAATCAACCCCGGCAGCACTTCAACCAGGAGGGAATGCATGATCTCATCGAGTCTATCCGCGAGAATGGTATCCTGCAGCCGCTCACGGTGCACGATGTTGGTGACGGACAATATGAATTAATTGCCGGCGAACGGAGACTGAGAGCGGCCCTGGAGCTCGGACTTCCCACCGTCCCGGTTTATGTCATTAGTGTGGAAACCGATGTGGAAATGCTGGAACTGGCTTTGGTAGAAAATATCCAGCGGGAGAATCTCGACCCGATCGAAGAGGCGGAAGGCTATGCCATATTAGCCGGTAAACACAACCTGACCCAGGAAAATATCGCCAAGAGGGTCAGCAAGAGTAGGGCCGCCATTGCAAATTCACTCAGGCTGCTGAAACTTCCAACTAAAGTAAAAGACTCCTTACGGGCGGGAAAAATCTCTTCCGGACATGCCAAAGCACTTTTAGGACTGGCCAACGGTAGCGCCATTGAAAATCTTTATGAAAGAATTGTGCGAGATCGGCTGAGTGTCCGCCAAACTGAAGAATTAGTGCGTAATTTAACGGGCAACAGGCCTTCAAAAGCGGGTGCCTCCAGAAAACCGGCCGTTAAACCGCAAATTATCATAGATGTGGAAAACCGCATCCGATCGGTACTGGGGACGAAGGTTTTAATCAACCGCAAACGCACGGGAAAAGGGAAAATTGTTCTGGAATTCTATTCCGATGAAGATTTGAACCGGTTGCTTGAACTGATCACGCGCATTGAAAATTAAACTGAAAATTTTATTTTATTATTTGTCGTACCTACCTAATTAATCATAATTTTGCGGGCTTTTTTCAAGGGTGAAAAAGAAAAATTATACTATTCTAATCGTTACTGACAAAGATGTAAGCCATAGCTTTTATTTTTCAAAAACGTTGTTTTTACCCGGATTGATTTTTGTCATCGCAGTTGTTATTCTGACCATTGTTGGATTCAACAGGGTTTTATCTCACGATTAGCTCGTCAATGAGGTTTCAGATTTACGGATATTTAAGCGGGAGGCTCTGGCAATTATCTCCGATCTCAACGGAACTGATTTGCTGGAGAGCTCCCCGGAATATGAAACGGTCTTAAAGCGTCGCATCGCCGGCATTGACA
>JAJRUW010000057.1 GCA_024277615.1 Fidelibacterota bacterium
CGCAGTGCAACCCAGGCCGACTCATCTGTAAATGCGGTAGTTTTGCTGGATATGATCAGTCACCTGATGCCTTTTGTTCTGGATGACAATCTATTTAATATCCGCCATCTGTTCAGTTCGTACCTGCAGGAACACTGATATACACAAAGACGACTCCATTCCTCCTGACCTGAAGACCGATTGTTAGTATGTTGAGGATGTTTTTCAAGCGAAACGAAGTAGACGCAATGCTTTCCAGCTTCGCAGTAGATTGCTTGTGAAATATGTGGGTTAACACCGCTCAAGCCTGCGCCTTTCTTTCTCACATGCCAGCAGGCCGATTGCGCAGAAAAACAGCAGCACCGCACATGCTATTTCAAGTACCGAGAATATTGCCATTCTATGCCTCATTATTTTTTCTTTAAAAGCAGCAAGGTAATTATCTGCTGGACAGTCGCCGTACCTTGCGGATTGATCGCCAGGAATAATTCCGGCGTGAAGTTGCTTTCACTCTGAGCATTATAGGCTGTCAGAGCAAAATAGAGATTACCCTGCAAACCGAAGAGTGTACATCTGGGAACACTTGCGTATAAGTTTTCACACTGTAATTCGTCAGCACGTAATATTGAGCAGGATGTTACATTACCGTAGACATCGCAGTGCTGAGACTCAGCAAAATCTATGAAATGATCGTAGGAAAAATTGCTTTTGAGTGCGCCGCCTGAATCAAATCTGCTGTATGCGCCGTAATAAAGACGGTAACTGATCACATAATCCCCGGGGGGATTTGCCTGCCATGAAAAGGTCACATCCCCGCCAACATTTGCGGCAGCGGGGCTGACACTCATACACACAGACAACAAAAAAAAGAAAATGACACGGTACAACAGGCAGCAGTCAAGTTTGACTGCTCCAGGACAGATTTTTACATTCACTATGGTATTTATTCCCTGGTTCTATATGTAAATATTATTATTTTCAGCGATCCATTGATCATCTCCTCCCATATAGCAGGTATCATGCCAGAAAAAATTGGCAGCATTGCTCCGTCTTTCTTTGGCTATAAATACTGATTATTTATTTAATATCAATTAATTACAAGCAGAAAAGGAACAGTGATTTTTCTCTGGACTAGCGGTACAAGCTGCAATAATATCGCTTACGAGCGAAGAAACTGTCTGCAAAGAGAGACAGCAAAAAAACCCTGTTGAGGCGGTACAGAGAGAATAACGGTTCTCTTCAGTCTCTATTTTGCGACATGGAAAAATGGGTGGCGCAAAGCTGTTTCTGCTCCGCGTTATGACTTGAACAGGGACGGGACGATATGATGTCGGTTCAGTAATTTATAAAAATCTGTACGATTTCGATTGGCTATCCGTGCGGCCTGTGACACATTGCCGCTGGTTGTCTGCAGAAGCTGGATAAGATACTGCTGTTCAAACTGACGACGGGCCTCGGAAAGGGGAGGTATTTTTCTCTGGTGTTGCTTTATTGCGTCATGCAGAAGATCTTCGGATATAAGCGGTGAGGTGGCCAGAACAAAAGCGTTTTCAACAACATTGTACAGTTGACGGACATTCCCAGGCCAGGCAGCATCCACAAGAACCTGCATGGCTGCCGGGGTAATTTTCTTAACCATCTTTTTATCATCACCAGCCAGTATTCCAATAAAATATTCAGCCAGCAGGGGAATATCCTCCTTGCGCTCGTGCAGAGGCGGCAGCTCAAGACTCACAACATTGAGACGGTAAAAAAGGTCCTGCCGGAACATCTTTTCTTCAACAGCTTCTTCCAGGTCTCTGTGTGTTGCCGAAATGATCCGCACATCAACCGGCACAGGTGTTGTGCTCCCCACGGGCCTGACCTGCTTCTCCTGCAGCACCCGGAGCAGCTTCACCTGAAAATGCAGAGGCATATCACCAATCTCATCCAGAAACAACGTGCCCTTGTGGGCAGATTGAAAAAGTCCGAAATAGCTCTTTGTTGCTCCGGTAAAAGATCCTTTGGCATGTCCAAACAATTCAGATTCAAGCAATGTTTCCGGAATGGCAGTACAGTTCACAGGTATAAATGCCTCGTCTCTGCGACTGCTGGCCCGATGGATCGCAATAGCCAGAAGCTCCTTGCCGGTGCCGCTTTCTCCACGTATCAGGACCGTCGAATCCGTATCAGCGACCAGCCGCACCCGGGCAAGCAGATCCTCCATGACTGAACTTTTGGAAATGATGTCACTGCGCCATTCATCGTTGTCGTCCAGAGTCAATGTGCCGCCGGTGGAAAGCTTCAACGCTTTTTCCGTCTCCCGCACCAGTTCCTTGCCGTCAATGGGCTTAGTGAGAAAGGAAAAAACGCCCTGCCTTGTGGCCTCCACCGCTTCCGGAATAGACCCATGCGCAGTGATAATAATAACCGGGATGGTCTTATTTCTTGCCCGAATAGCTTCAAAGAGTGCCATGCCGTCTATTCCAGGCATTCGGAGGTCGGTAATCACAACATTGGGGTTTATCACCGACATTTTTGCCAGTGCTTCTTCACCACTGAGTGCAGTTGTGACCTCAAAGCCGTTACTTTCGAGTCGAACCTTCCATAAACTGACCAGATCGGCCTCATCATCGACTAGGAGTATATGATATCTTTTCTGACTCATGGTCAATTGGTCTCCCTGCTCTTAATTATCTTTTCGATATTCTTCAGCTGATCTATCTGCCCCTGCTGCTCCTCTATCCTGACCTGTAACGATTCAACTTCCGCCTTAAGCTCCTTCTTATCATTCAGCAGTGACTTCCATGCGCTCCATCTGTTCATTATTTCCTCATCAAGCCGATCAACCAGGACCCGGAACCCCCGCAAATCCTGCCCCGAGTCAGGAGAATCTGCGATGTATTGCTCAAGCACCTTTGATCCATTCTTAAACTGCCTGTAATCAGCTTTTTCATTTAAACTCAGGCAAATGAAACGTAACTTATCCAGATCACGACCCTGCGCAAACCCCTCCCCGGCCAGTTTGAGTTCAGCATCAAATTCTTTACGCTCCAGGTCCTGCGTATCGCTCAGACAGGAAAGAAGATAATTGCTGCCAAAAGAAGGATAAACAACTATCGGATCAGTAAGTCTCGTGCCCTCCCGGTCGTACGTTCTCCACTCTACGCATCCACTCAAAAAAGCAATACTGCAAAACAACACGATGTATTTTTTCAAATCCTGTTCACTCTGCCAAAGGCAACGTTACGGCAAAACGGGCTCCCTGCTTACTGCGAAGCAAACGAATCGTTCCACCATTATTCAATACATACTCTCTACTTATTGCAAGTCCCAGGCCAGATCCTTTGATCACACTTCTTTCTGCACCCTTCCCCTGAAAAAAAGGCGAAAAGATCTGCGCCCGGTCTTCTTCATCAATACCCCGCCCACTGTCTTCCACAAGACACGCAGCAATTTTGCCATCTGTTTTCAACAGGACACGGATAACACTCTGGTCCGGCGTAAACTTCACCGCATTGGACACCAGATTATCAAAAACAGTCTTCAACTGCTTACGATTCCCGTAAATAGCCACGGAAACAAGCTGCACGTCAAGTTTAATATTTCGTGCCAGTATTGAATTGCGGTGATCTGCCAGGACATCTTCGATAAGCTTATCAAGCTGGATAACTCTTTTCCTGATCGGGACTTCTCTGGCCTGGGCCATATTAAAATTCAAGATATCTTCGATAAGAACCTGCAGCTTCAGGCAGTTTTTGTCCAGGATAGCAACTACATCTTTCTGCTGGGTGTTTAACGGACCTACTATTTCATCCTGGAGCAGACCTGCTCCTTCCTTAATGGATGCCAGAGGTGTTTTTAAATCATGTGAGATATGGGCTATCAGCTTGACCTTTTCCCTGTCCAGTTTGGCGAGGCGTTTGCGCAGCCAGTCAAGTTTCGTCCCCAGACTCTCCATATCCCTGGGGCCTGATACGGAAATAGGTGTTTGAAAATTGCCTTCACCAAGACTTTCAATACTCTTATCAATTTGCCGGATCGGCATAAAGATGAGCGAAATGAAGAGTATGCTGACAAGGACGGCAAACAAAATCAGACCATAGGTTTGCAGAGCGAGCTTATCTTTATCCTGGTCTACTTTCAGCCGCAATCTTCCTATCTCATCTACCATCAGCTGATTACTCAGCTTCAATAAATTTGAGGCCAGCTTGCCGATACCCTGATACAGAGAAAGAACATTCTGTTTCTCCTCTTTGAGCATCTCAGGGCCACTGGAAAAACGATTCAAAACAGTAATAATATAGTTTTCCCTGGACATCAGCTCTTCAATCAGCAGGGTAAGTTGGTCGTTATCATCAGACGGCAATAATTTTTCCAATGCCTTTTCAAGGTCCAGATGGGTCGCGTTCACCTCCTGGAGTTGAGCCGACTCACCAAGCACATCAAATAAGCGGGCCATGCGCTCTTGATCCTGGAGAAGTTCAACTACCTTTCGGCTCCTGTTGACCCTTTCAACAGAGCTGTAAACTGCAGTAACACTCTGCTGCACCAGACCATCCAGAATCTGCATAGAGCTGTACAGGGCCGCGAGCAGAGGCATGCATACAAAGAAAAAAGCAATGAGGAGCAGAGTAAGGAAGGAATGTGGTTTGTATGATTTCATCCAGATTTAATTATAAAACAGAAGGCAGGGAACAGTTGCTGTTTTTCTGGCCCGGAACACGAATAATTTTTTCGTCCGGCAGGACTAAACATGTGAGAGATCCCCCGTACACCGCCCCGGTGTCAATACCAATTTTTTCAGACTTCACTAATGGTTCCTTGAAAACAGTATGACCAAAAACCACACGTTTACCGAAATCACAGGATGAATAAATGAACTTGTCACCTGCCCAGAGACACCAGGCGGCCGACTGCATACTCAGGTGAAGCCCGGGCTGCAAGCCTGCGTGAACATAAATATTTTTTTCGTCTTCCCAGTTCAAAAGCAAACTGTCAAAAAAAGCAAGATGCTCATCAGGAATAGAGTCAAGAGTTGCATCGTCATGCAACGGGTCTATGCCATAACTTTCAAGGGTAGAGATCCCCCCGTTGCCTAAATAAAACTGGCGATCCCGCCCATTAAGGTACCGCAGGAACATTGATTCATGGTTGCCGAGAAGCGTGATGACGCGGGGCAGCTTCTTTTTCAGTTGCACAAGGCAGGAGACCACCTTTTTAGAATCCGGCCCACGGTCAATATAATCACCGAGGAAAATAACCGTATCTTCGGTATCACCAATCAACTCCAGCAAATTTTCAAGCGAAGTGTAACAGCCGTGGATGTCTCCGATTACATACGTTTTGTTCATTGCCACACTCTTAAATGTGCCGTGTAAATCTTAAAATGACGGTTCGGGTTCGTCCGTCATGCCCGAATGCTGTTATCGGGCATCCAGGAAGTTCACTACTCTCTGGATCCCCGATTACTACCTCGGGGATGACTCCGATGAGAAGTTTTAAGCCTTACAGTGTCCATAACTGGCCAAAGATTCTTTTACAAAAACATCCTGTTTCAGGAGACAGCCTGCCAGGCCTGCAGGAGTTTCTCGGCCTCCTGCCGCTCCGGAAAATCAGCTTTTTGCTGAAGACACTGCTCAATCTCCTTAACTGCTTCCCTGTCTGCCCCCTGGGCTTTCAGAGACAGAGCCAGATGAAAACGCAGGGTCGGCACATGGGGCAAAAAAGAAAGCGCATCCCTGAACTGTGCTGTAGCCAGATCATACGATCCCCGCATATAAAAAACATACCCGAGCGTATCACTGATATAGGGACTCCTGGGTTGACTTTCCTTGGCAATCTGTGCAAGCCGCAACGCCTCTCCGAGGTCCGGATTTTTTTCCCGGGTAATGAGCCAGGACAGATTGTTTGCCGCCGGAGCAAAACCGGGATCCTGCTGAAGTACCTGGCGGTAGATATTCTCAGCCTGCTTCGATTCACCCGTCTGTTCCAGAAGAACGGCAAGTCCGACTGATGCATTCAGCGAGTCCGGCTGTATTTCAATCAGTTTTCCGTACTCTGTAATTGCCTGATCGATATTGTCATTTTCTTTTTGAATAGTTGCCAGCATTATATAAGAACGCGGTTCTTCCGGGGCCAGCAACTGCACATTTTTAAAAATCTCAGCGGCCTCAGCAAGCTCCCCATGTCTGTACAGCAGGTCACCCAGCAGCAACAGGTAACCTGGGACATCCGGTGCCTTTTTAATCTGGCCTCGAATACGTTGTATAGCCTTTTCCGGGTCATTGTTACGAAGATAAATATCAGCAAGCTGTGCCAATGCCGGGGCAGATTCAGGCTCAAGAGAAAGAACCCGCTCCAGCAGACGTATTGCGGCAGATGTTTCTTTACGGGCAATCTTTGCTAAAGAGAGATTGTAGAGCACTTCCGTATTGTCCGGCAGAAGATTATTTATCTGCTCAAACAGCTCCAGGGCCCTGTCCGCCTCTTGCGAATAGAGAAAACTCTGACCAAGGATTACAGCCGCCTGAATATTACGCGGATCAATATCGAGGGCAATATTTGCCTCCTTCTGCGCCTGGCCAAACTCCCTCTTGCGGAGATAATGATGCGCAAGTAACGCGTGTGCTTCAGAGTTTTGGCTGTCGTATTGTACTGCCGCCGCAGCAGCACTCTGGGACAACTCAAGATTCCCCCGGTCCAGCTGACCAAGACTGAGCTGGAAGTAGGCTTCACTCCACTCCGGATAATCTCTGACCAACTGGTTTAAGATTGCAACTGCCTCGGCATCGTCGCCCGCGTTAAGATGCAACTTTGCCTGTACCAGGTTTGCCAGGGGCAGCTTGCTGTTCCGACCGAGAAGATCCTGGATAATGACATTCGCCTCATAATATCTCTTTTGCTCGAAATAGATATCACCAAGCATTTCCTTAATGGGCAGCGGCTCGCTGCTTCGGGCAAGTGCCTGCTGAAGCACCTCTTCAGCACGACCATAATCATGTGCTTTTGTATATACATCCGCAGCAAAAAAATAGGTCTGGTCATTTTCAGGATCAAAGGAAATGGCCTTGTTAATCGCCTCTTCTGCCCTTGCGTCTTCTTTTCCATCCAGATAAAAAGAGGCCAGTGCCAGGAGGGGTTCAGGCGAAGCGGGAAATGCGCTGACAGTTTCAAGAAGCTGTTTTTCAGCCTTCTCCTGTTCGTCCTGGTTAAAATAGAAAGTTGTAAGGAGTTGATAGGTAGACATTCTTTCAGGATTCAGTTCAATGGCCTTGCGCAGAGACTGTTCGACTTTCCGACTCATCTCTTTGGCATGATAAACCTTGGCCAGCAGAATATAGAACTGGTCCCCATCCGGCTGAACTGCGATTGCCCTGTTCGCAGCATCCTCTGCCTGATCAACATTCCCGCTCGCCAACTCAATATTACCCAGAACCGCGAGTGCTTCTGCATTGTCAGGATCTCCCTTCAGGAGATTATCGATATAGGCCCTGCTCTCCTTAACTTCATCCTGAAGGAGGAGGAACTCCGCAGTTTTCAGCTGTGCATCATGATTTGAGGGGTCGAGGTCGGCAACCCTCTGAAATTCATCAAAGGCTTTTCCAAACTCCTCGGTTTCGAGGTAAACAAGGCCCAGTTGATACCGGGCAGCACCATATTTAGGGTCCAACTGAACAGCATTACGTAATTCCAATTCAGCTTCTTTGAATTTCCCCTGCTGGGCATATTCCACCCCCCTGTTAAAATATGTCTGTTTTTTTACCTCGGAATCTGAGCACGCTGTTAAAAAAAAGAACGAGAAGAATACAACAGTCAGGCAGGATGTGCAGAGCAGGCGAGCCATAGAACCCCTCAAAATTACTTATAATATTTTACCATTGAAGTAATACATGAAGATATATGAAAGATATAAAAAAGGCAAACAGAAATAGACCTATTCGTCATTCCGGCATGCTTTTACCGGAGGTTAGCGAAACCCTTAAACATTGAACCTTTAAATCCTGAACCTTCAGCCTCCAGCATCAAAACAGGAACACTCTGAAGTACGCGTTCTCTGCGTCATTCCCGCGAAGGCGGGAATCCAGTTATTACACTGGATTCTGGATCCCCGACAACAGCATTCGAGGATGACGTCCGTTGACCTCCAGCCTTGAACCTTTGAATCCCGACTTGTCGAGAAACCTCCATCCTTCAACCTCAAAACAGAAATCATAGAATATTGTTGCGTTTTACATGAGTAACGTAGTAAATTAACTAAATAATTGTGTTAAGGATATATTTCAGAATCATACCACGTGATTTTTACGACTTTGGGTTTGCTGAATTTTACATTGGAAGAGCAAATATTAAACCAACTTGCAGTCAAACAAAATGAACCTTGAACAGCGACGTCTTATAAAAAAGAATCTGGACATTCTCCTGCGCAGGAAAAGAATAATTATATTCTTCCTGTTGCTGGGGATCGCCGCTGGCCTTGCTCAATACCTGCGAATGCCCAAGATATACAAATGTTCTTCGCTGATCAAATACCAGCGCCAGAGTGTTAATCCCACCGCCATGTCGCCCGATGATATCAGAACCCGCACCAAAGACGTAGTCGACACTGTCAGTCAGCAGATCATGAGCAGAACGAGCCTGGAAGGTATTATTGAAGAGTTTGACCTGTATACGGAACTACGGGAAGAAATCCCCATGGAAGATGTTGTCGATATTATGCGTGAGTACCATATCCAGACGCAGCTGCTCCAGGGAGGTGATGTCTTTGAAGTCTCGTACCAGGGGAAGGACCAGAACAAAGTTTTAAAAGTTACCAATGCCTTAGCAGCAAAATTTATAGAAGAAAACCTCCGGTTCCGCCAGGAACAGGCCTCCCAGACATCGACCTATGTCCGTGACGAACTCAACATGGCAAAAATATCTCTGGACAAAAAAGAACTGCTGATGCGGGACTATAAGTTACAGTATTATAACGAAATGTCCGAGCAGTTGGTCAATAATACAAACCGCCTTATTGCCCTGCAGGAACAGTATCAGAATAACCAGGAGAGCACCCTCGAACTTGAGCGGACCCGCCTCCTGGTACAGGACCAGATATCCCAGAGAAAAGTGTTCCTCTCGCAGCTTGCGACTGATGCTGCAGCAGATTCGACGGGTTCTCCCACCCAGACCAGAGGGCTCAACAGTATTCATCAAGTCCGCCTGCAACTGCAGAGCCTCCAGACCCGTTATACGGAAAAACACCCGGAAGTAAAAAGGTTGAAAAGAGTCCTCCGTGACCTTGAAAATCAGCAAATCGCCTCTCTGGGAGAAAACGCGGTCCAGCAGGTTGACCCGCAGATTATTGAACTTAAGCAACAGCTGAGAGAGCTGGAATTCAGCATTAACCGTTTACATGACGAGCGGCAGGTACTGGACAAACAGGTCAAAAAATACGAAAGCTGGATCGCTGCCGCCCCGGTCAGGGAAGCTGAATGGTCTGCCCTGACCAGAGATTACGACCAACTCAATGCGTATTACGAGAGACTTGTTACCGAAAGCCTGCAGGCAGAGTCGGCACAAAGCCTGGAGAATCAACTCAAGGGGAGCCAGTTTAAAATTATAGATCCGGCCCATTTCCCGGAGACCCCCTTCAAACCCAATCTCAAGAAAATATTATTGCTTGCTGTCGGTTTAGGGATGGGGGCAGGAGGTGGCCTGTCACTACTCCTTGAATCCATGAGCACATCCTTTAAGGACCCGGACGAACTGGAAGCTTTTCTGGATGTACCGGTAGTCTGTGCGATACCAACTTTATATGTCAAAAAAGAACTTTCAAGAAGAAGAGTAAAAAATATTGCTTTAAATGCAACATTGTTGTTTGCCGGTGGAGCTATCGCAGGTGCTGCAGTATACTTCTGGAAACAGGGTCTGATTATTTTATAGGAGTACACAACAGTGGGAAAGGTTTCCAAAGCACTGAACAAGGTGGACGTAACGTCAACTTTTACACCTGACGATACCGCCACAGCTTCTGTTCATCATGAGCCACAGAGTGCCCCGGGCGGTACCGTTGATGCCGGAAAAAGAAAAAACAGGGAAACTAAAATTATTCCACTTTCTCCACCTCCTCCGACCCGAGAGTCTACAGAAAAATGGGATGAACGACTTATGCATGCCGTTGAGACCTTCTCCGGTGTAGCTGAAAGTTTCAAAAAACTGCGAACCATAATTCTGCATCCTGAATCCGGTGATCCTGCCCGAAGCATCATGGTGCTCAGCAGTGACCCCCAGGAAGGCAAAAGCTTTGTCTGTGCAAATCTCGGGGTAAGCTTTGCTCACAGTGTCGGCCAGAAAGTGCTTATGGTTGACTGTGATTTACGGCGTCCCTCACTGCAGGGTCTTTTTGGCCTGCAGCATCCTAAAGGACTGACAGAATATCTGCAGGGCAAGGATCAGATTCCAGATCTTATCGTCCCGACAGGGCTCAACAAACTGTCAATTATTCCTTCAGGATCTTGCCCGGACAACCCCGCCGAGCTTCTCTCGTCAGACAGAATGTCCGGCATGACAGAAGAACTTATTTACCGGTATGACGACCGCCTGATTCTACTTGATACCCCCCCCTTTCATTCAGCTGCTGAGACTCTTGTGTTGTCCCAGCTTGTTGACAAAATTGTGCTGGTTGTCAGGTGGGGCAAATCCGGCAGAGAGGATGTCAAAAAAGTGGCAGATCTTGTTGGTCGGGAAAAAATTATCGGAGTTGTGTTTAATGCCTTTGAAACGAATATCCTCGACCGAAGAATACAAGGTGTCGGATACCATAATTACTACTCAGAATCGTATTCTTCATAGATGTCCCGTGTTTGGGATATTTGCCTCTGCAAATAACACGATCTGTTCTGGTGCGCACGGCGCCCCCTGTTACAAAATGCCAAAAAATCATACGGTAAACAAAACAACGGAAGTCGAGCGGAGGCGATAGCGCAAGCGTGGGGAAGGAACAAGTGAAATCCGCAAATCCGAAATTTCACAAAAGAAAACGTGAAGTTGATCGCCTGGTCGATAACTGGACAGCTTTGCTCGACAGCATGATCGAGCTGGTCATTTTGATCAAAAATGACAACACCATTGAATTCATGAACCGAAGTGCAATTTCCGCCTTTGGGGACCTGCGTGCCAGGAAATGCCATGAACATCTCTGCAATTCCGGTGACCGCTGCCAGAATCAGTGTCCACTAAACCATGTAACATCAGGAAACAATCAGACAGAGGCAGAGAAAACAACAATCGGGGACATTCACGTGTCCTTTACAACGGCTTCATTCCGCGGATACCGTGGCGAGACATTGGTCATGCTGGTGATGCGTGATATCACAAAACGCATCCACCAGGAACATGAAATTGCCGAATTTCATGACAACCTGGAACAAATCCTCCAAGATAAAATTTCCGAATTACAGGAAACTAAAAAAGTCCGGGAACAACTTTCCCAACAGGTGAATGTCCTGCAGAGAAAATTGCAGAGAAAAAATTATGCGAACGAGATGATTGGCACCAGCAAAAAAATGCGTGATCTCCGGAACATGATAGACCAGGTTGCCGAGTCGGATGCAACTATTTTAATTACCGGTGAATCAGGCACAGGAAAAGAGCTGGTTGCCAATCTTATTCAAAAATGCAGTAACCGCAGTGACAAACCTTTCCTGAAGGTCAACTGCAATGCTATTAATGACAGTTTGCTTGAAAGTGACCTGTTTGGGTATGAAAAAGGTGCCTTTACCGGTGCCACTTCACGGCAAAAGGGTAAATTTGAAACGGTCAACGGCGGCACAATCCTTCTTGACGAAATTGGAGACATCAGCCCCAGAATGCAGGCGGCTTTACTGCGTGTTTTGCAAAACGGTGAAATTATCCGGGTGGGCAGCAACAAAGCCTTAACTGTTGATGTACGGATTTTAGCAGCAACAAACATGGATCTCGCCAAGCTGGTGCAGGACGGTGACTTCCGTCTGGATCTTTTCTACAGGCTGAACATCATCAACATACATATACCTCCGCTGCGAGAAAGAAGAGATGACCTCATTGACATGGCCACACATTTTGTTAAACATTACCGCAGGGCATTCAAAAAGGACATCGACTTCCTGCCGGACAATATCATCGGCCGCCTGTTACTCCACGACTGGCCGGGCAATGTCCGGGAACTGGAAAACGTAATTCAACGGGCAGTGCTCATGGCCAAGAACAGTGTCATCACTGAGCGTGACATTTACATCGGAGAAACCGGTACTGTTTCTCCTTCCTGCGATTACCTGGACCAGGTCTGTGTTCTCTTCGGCCAGAAATCTCTCAAAGAGATGACCGCAGATTTTGAGAAAGAGGTTATTATAAAATGCCTCAGGAAAAATGAGGCCAATGCTCTTGAGGCTGCCAGTGAACTGAAGATCGGCAAGACAGCACTTTATGCCAAGATTAAACGCTATGGACTGAGTCCAAAAATGTTGAAAAAAATGTAAGCCCCCCCTCCCTGCGACTTGCCCCTCTTCAGCCTTCCATTTGAATTTTTTTATACAAAAACAAAAAAACTTTTCCGGAAATCAGGAATTACTCAAACAAGGCTCATCCATGCTTCCTACTCAAGTTTCAGACTTGTGATAATCTGTTGTAGTAAAGATATGTGTATGAACACCTGAACCACTTGTTTATCAGGCTTTACAGCTACTGTTTATTCCAACAAAGTGAACATGCTTTTATCTCATAATTTCAGATAAATATACCAACTCAGGAAGTTGAGCTACTTATATATACCCCAGATACTCTCTCATACCTTTCGAGGTGCTGTAATCCGAGAAGGCTATACCAAACTCAAACATGTCTGAATCTTCTTTAGGTTCGCACCACTTAACCTCTCCAACCCCCACCAGGTTATCAGGTGAAAAGTCAGGATCCGACTCGAAACATACAATTGTATCAGTGTTAAGCTCACGTGGGGATTCCATCCTCATTCCACCAATACTGAGATCAAGGGTCTTTGCCTTGCAATCATTGATTGCCCGGGGGGTCACAGTTTTATCACAGACAATCAGCTTGAGAAATAGCTGATCGACAAACCGCCGCATCTTTCTTCGATCTCCGTTCACATCCTGCTCACATCTCTCACAGTTGTCATGGTTAGTCAGGTGCTCACAGCCTTTGATATATTTAGGACAGCGAGCATGCAGGGAAGAAAGACAAAACGTTCGTACATGTTCCGGCATAGGGATATACATTCCGCCTTTAACCATACCACACTCCTTGTTGCCTTCTAAGGCCCAGTAGGGGCACTTACCTCCATGCGGCGGCGGCGTTTTATTCTCATGCATAATAATTTCTCTCACGTACAACTGATAACAAGTCCAAACAACATACAGTTTTAATGTACTTCTTCAGGCCGATATAAAATCAAGCAGGAAAACGAAAAATGTCGTATTTTTAACAAAAATTCATGCAACAATGAGGCCAGCACCACATCCTGCTCGAAAAAGAACGGAAAGGAAAAGCAGCAACCGTAACTTCAATTTCAGAATTGTCATCCAGTCCGCGACAAAACAGAAAGGCAGAAGTTGTGCCGTCGCTGATGGCGGCCAGGTGCCGCCGTTACCAGTTGGTTGCTATACGGCACTCCCCTTGAATACACTGGACATTTACCCTGTCATAATAGATAATGTTATCAGGCAGGCAAAAGCATGGCATGACTAATGCATAGTCATATCCTAAAATCTCTATTCACAGGCCAAAGGTCCTTTATTCTGTGAAATTATTATGAAATCTGCGAAAATCCTACTGATTATATCAGCTATCCTGATATTGCCCGGCACCGTGTCGGCAATACAACGTGACATTCATGCCGAATGGGATTACCCGTACAATAACAATACAAGCGGCTTCCGCCTGTATTACGAAAACACCCTTGCCTGCGAAACAACTGATCCAAAAGCTACATCCATGAACTGTCCAGTCGATGCCCCTGACGGGGAGACATGGTTCACACTCACCACTTTTTTCCAGGACGGACTTGAAAGTCCTCACTCTCCCCCCTTTTCTTATATTTTCTCAAGCACCCTCAAAGCTGCTTTCACCGCCGCCCCCGCAGCGGGAGAAAGCCCGCTGCCCGTAACGTTCGATGCCGGACCGTCCACAGGGAATATCATATCCTATGACTGGCTGTTCGGCGACGGTGAAACCGGAACCGGCAACCCTGTCACCCATACTTTTACCTCTGCAGGCAGCTATACTGTTACCCTGAAAACAACTGACGATACGGGAGCCTTTGACCAGGAGGTCATTTCTGTCGAGATTACCAATCCAACAATCGCCAACACTCCGCCCGCTGCTGTAATTTCATCATCAGCAAGTGTGGGAGACGTACCGCTGGTGGTTGAATTTGACGGCACAGGATCTTCGGACAGTGACGGCACTATTATCTCTTACAAGTGGGACATGGGTGACGGCGGGACAGCCACTGGTCCAAAGGTTTCATATACCTATTCAACTGCAGGTACTTTTTACGCAACACTCACGGTAACCGATGATGGCGGGCTGACCGACACGACCGCACCTACCCCGGTTATTGCCAACACCCCCCCGGCAGGCGTAAACATTCCTCCCAATGCGGTCATCGCAGCCTCCACCAGCAGGGGAAACATGCCTCTGACCGTTTCATTTAACGCAGGCAACTCAAGTGACCCGGACGGAGAAATCACCAGCTACACCTGGAATTTCGGAGACGGCACAACGGGTTCCGGGATCACCGCCACACATACTTTTACCCAGGCTGCAGTCTATACGGTTACGCTCAAAGTAACAGATACCATGGGTGCCGGTTCTCAGCTGACCAGACATACCATTACCGTACTGGATCCTGACAAAATTCAACCGCCAGCTCCCAGGAAAATCTCACAGGCACTGTCGGCAGTGTATCGCCTGCTCTTAAAAAAAGTATCAGAAAACGCACCACCTCCAGAAAAAGAATAAAACTGCTTTCCGGCACCGGCAGCACCGGAAGGAATACACTTGACACCCTCAAGGGAAGAGCACTCTAACCTCCCGAGAAAACTATTTTAATCTAAAAATATAGTTCCAAATTCCTTGCCAGCTTTTCTGCGGTATCATATAATACAGATATACGTTCGGAAAATATGAGCTGACATAGCGTATACTTTAGAGTGACGATTGTTTACATCCGTCATGCCCGAGTGCTGTTATCGAGCATCCAGGAAATTCGCTACACTCTGGATCCCCGATTACTCTCGGGGATGACTGCAATGAGAAGAATTATGCTCTACAGTGGGCTAGGGCTTCTGTACAATCTTCATCGAAATACAGCTCACCCTGTTTTTAAGGATGCATGGAGGTGCGTTATGGCAGGTAAGCAACGTCTTGGAGACCTTCTCATGGACTCCAAATTGATCACAAAGGACGACCTCGACAAAGCCCTGCGTCTCCAGGTCGGTGGAAATCGCAGACTCGGTTACCTCCTTATCAAGATGGGTTTTATCAGTGAGGAGCAGCTGCACTCGGTCCTGTCACAACAGATGGACCTTCCTATTGTTACAATCGAGGACGAATTCAATCCGGAAGTACAGAGTATACTCCCCAGGTACCTGTGTCGGAAATACAGCGTCATCCCCTTGATGACGGGCGAAAACAACACCCTCAAGGTGGCCATGGTCGACCCGTCCGACGGTGAAGCTGTTTCAGATATTGAAAAATACACCGGGAAAATAATACGACCGGTCCTGACATCAAAAAGCGACATCTCGTCAAGTATCCGATCCCGCATTCCCTGGTCATTACGGGATATTTTCAATTCTCAAACGTCAACCAGGCTGACTGCGATTGTTGCTGCCATAGCATTTCTTTTAATCATCATTACCGTCACCCAACTGTACCAGGACCGCCAGCAGGAACGGTACGGCACCATCACCAGCACTGCCCAGTCGACCACATACGAAAACTTAGAGCTGATCCTTGGTTTTGAAGCCCAGGATAAAGTATCGCTCTTCGGACGCGGCGCATACTCTTCCGGATATTATGCCGTCACCTTTAACGATACTCAATCACTTAAAAATTTTATCAATTCAAAAAAAGACGATTTTTCAGCGAAACAACATGACTGGCTTACCTGGGCCATGACAAACCCGCGGGGAACCAGGTAAAACTGGACCCGGGCTCGTTTCAAAAACAACATTCAGCCTTCAGCCTTTCAAACAATTATTGAATAATATCTTTATAAAACTGTTCATTCATGGTTTTAATTTAAACTTTAAAGAAGAATACAAGGCACAGATGAGGCAAGGTTAGCAATATGTACGATGCTCGGAGCAATGAGTTTGACAGAACTTTACTGTTACTGGACATCTTGTTCACTATATTAGTTTTCATCCTCTCATTCTGGGCCAGAAATTACCATATACCCGAAGAAAATATAGAGCTTTCCTCGCACCTGTTCCTCGTTCCCTTACTCCTCACCCTGCTGATCAGCTTTCTGTCCTACTTCGGTGCTTATAAAAACCCGCAGGTCACAAGTCTTATCAGCTATTCCTGGGCCATTTTCCGGAGTCTGCTTCTGACCTTCGGGATATTGTTATCGTTATTATTCTTCCTTGAAATCCAGTATATCAGCAGGTTCGTCATTCTCATCTTTGCCATTGCTGATTTTTTCATTCTTTTAACAATCCGTTTCTGCGTTGTCCAACACTTCCAGCGTTCAATGCAAAACGGCAGAACTTCCCTACGTGTCCTCATTATCGGCACAGGTGTTCGAGCGCAGGAACTGGCCCGGGAATTAACGAAT
Source organism: Fidelibacterota bacterium (assembly GCA_024277615.1). Classification (GTDB taxonomy): domain Bacteria; phylum Fidelibacterota; class Marinisomatia; order SCGC-AAA003-L08; family JACNLC01; genus JAADGM01. The sequence goes on from JAJRUW010000057.1 coordinate 16,775, forward strand.
AATTCAATTTGGGGCATTGAAATCATCGGCTACCTCGACCCCTCTCCAGAAAACGTGGGCGAGGATATCGACGGGATACCGGTTATCGGATCCGTAGGAGATGTAAGCGAATGCTTAAAGAAAAATGTCGTAGATGAGGTAATCATTGCCATCCCCCGGTCATTGCTGAAAGATGCAGAACCGATTGCCTATGCCTGTGAAGAAGAAGGCATTACCCTGCGATTCATGGCAGATATATTCAGCGTACAGGTTGCACGCGTAAGCCTGACATCTGTCGGTCCCATTCCATTACTGACCATGGAACCGGTCGCACTGGATGACGGGAAGCTGTTCGTCAAGCGAATATTTGATTTCACTCTAACAGCAATGTCAATGCCTGTTGTGCTGCCAATCCTGGCAGTCGTTGCCGTTGCCATTAAGCTTGACTCTCCTGGACCGGTATTTTTCATCCAGGAACGTGTAGGCTTAAGAAAACACCTGTTCCCCATGTTCAAATTCCGCTCAATGTATATTGACGCAGAAGAACGATTGAGGGAAATCGAGCATCTCAATGAAGCTGAAGGCCCCATATTTAAAATGACCGACGATCCCCGCGTAACCCGGGTCGGCAGATTTATCCGAAAAGTCAGCATAGATGAACTTCCTCAGCTGTTCAATGTCCTGAAAGGGGAAATGAGCCTGGTGGGTCCGCGCCCCATGTCCATTCGGGACGTAGACCTCTTCGACAAGGGAATTCAACGAAAACGGTTCAGCGTAAAACCCGGCATTACCTGTATCTGGCAGGTCTCGGGAAGAAGCAACCTGCCCTTTGACAAATGGCTGGAACTGGATCTTGAGTACATTGAAAACTGGTCTTTCTGGCTTGATATTAAAATACTGTTTAAAACCATCCCTGCTGTTCTTGAATCAAAAGGGGCGGTGTGAATACGAGACAATTTGTGATTTTTAACGGAACGTAATAGGATGATACAATATATAAACAAACAACATATAACTTAAAGAAAGACTAATGAGTTTTTTTAGTAACATTAGAGCCGACGCCGCTAGATACATAGATATCGGCGGCTGGTATGGAAACCTGGGTTTTTGGGTTACCCTGCTGTATCGTTTCGGCTCATGGGCATCTCGTATGCGACCTCGAATCCTGGGATTTCCCTTTCTTGTTCTCTACCGTTTATCGGTTATCCCTGTTCGCTTCTTCCTGCATGTGTATTTACCCGCACAAACAGTCATTGGCGAGGGGTTCCGATTACCGCACCCACACTTGATCCTGATTCCTCCCGGGTCAAAACTCGGCATTAACTGTACAATTTATCATAATGTTACATTAGGACATGGATCAAGTCCTGGAGTACCCAAATTGGCAGACAACGTGGTGGTATTTTCAGGTGCCAAGATTTTAGGAGGTACCAGAATTGGCGAATACGCTCACATTGGAGTGAATACCGTCGTTATGCGGGATATTGCATCTGGAGTAATGGTCTCAGCACCGCTATGCAGGTCCATTCCAATGAACATGGCAGAAAATCTCCTGAAATCCCAAAATAAACAGCGAACAGGAGGGAAGGTTTAAATTGCGTATTATCGTCTTACATTGGGCCGCCCTTCGATACTGTTTTTCTTCAAACACGGCCCAAAAGAGCAATTAAAGTCATAGACAATGATAATTTCAGTCTTGTTATTCGGCTTGGTAGTTATCGCTGTATCTTTAATGTTCTGCCTACCGTTTATGTTAAGGAAAATAGAGCAATACCAGCTTCAAAAATATTGCAGCAAATATGGCATTCTGGTGCTGACTTACGATGATGGACCCGGCACCAGAATGACCCGGCAGTTGTTAAATATTTTTGACAAGGAAAACATTAAAGCAACTTTCTTTTTTCTCGGCAGAAGAGCAGTAAAGTATCCTGATCTTGTAAATCAGGCAAAAAGTGATGGACATGAAATAGGTTATCATGGCCAGGATCATCTTAACTACTGGAAGGTCCTGCCAACGAGAGCTTCACGTGACATGAGAGTTGGCTATCAGACTTTATCTACTGCAATGGAAGGAAGGGGGATTTTTAGGCCTCCCTATGGAAAAATTACTTTGATACAATGGCTTGAACTTAAATACAAAAAAATACAAATAGGGTGGTGGACATTCGTATCAGGTGATACGTACGGAGAGTTACAATCTATTGAAGAAATCACTTGTGCAATTAGAGCGAATCATGGAGGAGTGATACTGTTACATGATTTTGACAGAGATGATGACCACATCGCTTACGAGAAATATGTCCTGGAACTGACAAGAAAGCTTATTTACATAGCGCAGCAAGACAAACTGAAGATAATGAAATTTGGTGATTTGTTAGATAAATTTCACCATACATAAAATAAATGGAAATTTATTTACACCACTAACAACAAGGCAATGGATAAACATATAATATTTACCAATGGACGAAGTGGCAGTAATTATATTCTCAGCCTGTTAAACAGCCACCCTTCTGTTGTAAATTTTGGAGAAGTGCTAGGTAAGTGGACACTGTCTTACAAATTACACACCAGATTCGGCTTGGGCGGAAAATCCATACGCGAATATTTGGATAATATTTACAAAAGCCCCTTCTTTTTTTATATGGCCGAATTATACTCGGCTTACTCGCACATAAAAAAAAGAAAGAAAATTTGTTTCAAACACAGATCTAATATCTCGAGTATAGGTATAAAAGAATTCTCTCTAAACTTCAAGCGACTGGATTTGCATGATTACTTGACTGATAATAACGATATACTTGTGGTGAATCTATACAGAGAAAACCAATTAAAACGACTTGTCTCCCTAGAGATAATGAAACAGAGCGGAGTAGTGTTTGTAGACAAGAAAAGAAAAAAAGTTGGTAGGCCAAAACATTTAAAGATAAACAAATGCACTCTTGATACTATTCATATAGTAGAACAACTTACAATTTATCAGAATGAACTGAATGATCAAATATCTCTCGCAAAGAGTATACCATCACAAAGGGTACTAAATATTAAATTCGAAGATTTATTTGAATCAGAGCAGAAAAAAACCGATTATACCGTTAAATTATTTAAATTTTTGAAAGTTGAACCTTTACAAATAAAAAGTAGCCACCACAAAATATTATCTAACAATCTGCCGGATATAATTGCAAACTATGATGAAATACATGCAATCTTGAGAAAAACGAGGTTTGCGCATTTCCTTGATTCCTGACGAGTTAAAATTCGTTGATCATCTCTAAAATGAACCATAAATTTCGATGTAATTTCCAAAACACTTCTTTATGTAAAGATTGAGTACCGTAATGGCCAGATATAACAAATATATCTTACTTGCTACATCTTGTGTGTTTTTATTCGTTAGCTGTGATGATACTTCAAAAAACAGCCCAAAGGAAACAGAAATGAGCTCGATTTACCTATCCATAACAGATGATGTATTCCAAGCATTACTTACAATAAAAGAACACCGTTTCCTCTTCGGGCATCACTCCGTCGGCAACAATATACTCGACGGCCTGCGGGACCTCACCCGTGACGCCGGTGTAAATGTGCAGATAACAAGACTGCAGAACAATGAGTTATCAAATACGGTTAATGTCGTGGATTTCATTCCCGGACAAAACACAAACCCGAAAAGCAAAGTCGATGGTTTTGTCGAGCAAATTGGTGGACTTGACAAAAGCTCTCTTCCGGATATTGCCGCTTTAAAATTTTGCTGGATCGATTTTCCCCCAGAAGGAGAGACCGCAAATATCATGTCCTATTACAAAAAGAATATAGAAAACCTTAAAAATGAGTACCCTGAAATAACTTTTGCCCATTTTACAGTTCCCCTTACCATAAGGCCAGTCAACATTAAAGCGAAGGTGAAAAGATTGCTAGGTCTCCAGGTTTGGGGAGATGCATCGAATGCATCCCGGGCAAAATTCAACGAATTACTCTTTAAGACGTTCCCGGATGAACCGATATTCGACCTGGCAAAAATCGAATCAACCCGGCTCAACGGAACTCGAGCGGAATTTACTTACAAGGGCACCACATACTCATGTTTGGCTCCTGAATACACTAACGACAGTGGGCACTTGAACAAAACCGGCCAACGGGTAGTAGCCTCAAAACTTGTTCTTTTTCTAGCTAACATTATCAACTCGGCCAATAAAAAAACATAGAACGTATCTTTGAAGTAGCGCAGTTTGGGCTATCAAAAAAAACGACTCTTGCAGCTCCAGATATTTTATAATGCAGATACAAAATAGTGACTGAAAATTTAAAAAACAAAGCCTTTCGTGCGACTGTTTGGGTAATAGGAGGCTACGGGATAGCCCAGATTCTGCGTCTGGGAGGCAATTTAATCCTGACAAGAATTCTAGTTCCAGAACTTTTTGGTATCATGGCCATTGCTCAAGTTTTCATGCTCGGATTAGGTCTTTTTACTGACATTGGCCTTGCGCCGGGAGTTATTCGGAGTAAACGCAGTGATGATCCGGCATTTCTCAATACAGCATGGACACTACAGGTTATACGGGGGGCAATTTTATTACTTTTAACCTTTGCCATAGCACACCCTGTTGCGAAGATGTATAACAATCCCCTTCTAGCTTGGATTCTTCCTGTCTTGGGACTGGGGTCATTATTTATGAGTTTCTCATCAACCTCTATTTATACTCTCAACAGGAAAGTCCAATTAGGCAAAATAACAGCCATGGAACTAACCGCAAAGTTCATTGGACTGGTGTGTATGGTTGTCCTAGCCTATCTCTACAGGAGTGTGTGGGCTCTTGTTGCCAGCAGCCTGGTGGTAACAGCTGTAACAGCTATCTGGAGCCATTTTCTTGATCCAACTATCCGTAATCGCTTTTCCATGGAAAAAGCCGCTGTTAATGAGCTTATTTCTTTTGGCAAGTGGATCTTTGTTTCCACAGCAATGATGTTTTTGGCTACCCAAGCGGACAGACTCTTGCTTGGAAAGTTCTTCCCTCTCGCCATGTTGGGTATTTACAGCATTGCAGTAATATTTGCAGAATTGCCCAAGATGGTTATTGCTCAACTGAGCAGCAGAGTCATATTCCCCTTAATGTCCCATTTTTCGGACCTGCCGCGTCAGGAATTTCGCGCCAAGATCCTTCAGAAAAGGAAACTCTTCCTTTTCCCTTTGACTCTATTAATTGCTCTTTATGTCAGCTTCGGTGATGTGCTTATTACCAAGTTGTATGACGAACGATATCATCAGGCTGGCTGGATGCTCCCTCTTCTTGCTCTTGGGATGTGGCCTTATATTTTATACGCGAGCATTGACAGATGTTTCTACGCTATTGGATTACCCAAAATTCCGGCTGTCGGTAATTTCCTAAAATTTCTCTACATGATCATTTGTGTCCCTCTAATGTTTCGTTTTGCGGGTACCTTTGGTGCAGTACTGGCTGTAGCAATAAATGATTTACCAGTTTACCTGGTTATCAGCTATGGCCTGAAAAAAGAGAGGTTGACATGCTTTAAACAGGATTTTCTTGCCACTCTACTTCTGGTATCACTGATAGCTATTTTTGTAACAATTCGCCTTACATTCGACGCGGGATTCCCAGGCATAGATTTACTGGAACAGTGATGCCAACATGAACATATACGTCTCAAAGGTTTACCTTGGTACTACAGCATGACTACGCTTGTACCGATCATGCTGTTTGGCTGGGTTCCCCTGACTATTATTCTTTTCTACATCATGCCCTCTCGAACAGCAGTTCTCTGTTCGGTAATTGGCGGCACCTTGTTTTTGCCCATGGCTAGCTATGATTTACCTGGAATCCCTATATACAAAAAAGAAACAGCCATTGCCCTCGGGCTTATTCTCGGAGGAATACTTTCCGGAAAAAGAAACCAAGAACCATTTCGCTGGTGTGCCTATGACCTGCCAATGGCATTGTGGTGTTTTTTTTGCCCTATTGCCACTTCCCTGTCTAATGGCCTTGGACTATACGATGGTCTGTCCGGCGTCCTGGAAACGTATCTGTCCTGGGGTGTTTTTTACTGGGCCGGGCGCATCTATTTTAACGAATGCTCTTCTTTGCGAGACCTAAGCTGGGGCATCATCTTCGGCGGTCTGATATATGTACCACTCTGTCTTTATGAACTGAGAATGAGCCCCCAGCTTTCCAATATCTTTTACGGGTTTTTCCCGCACAAATGGGGCCAGCATGTCAGATATGGAGGGTATCGACCTATTGTATTCATGCAACATGGTTTGATGGTCGCCTTATGGATGGCACAATCTTTTATTGTTTCTTTCTGGTTATGGAGAAACAAATCCATAACCCACCTCCAAGGTATACCAATGGCGTTCTTTGTATTATTTCTTTTTATTATTACGATATTCTGCAAATCAGCGAATGGATGGTTTTTCCTGTTTATGGGATGTGTATGCTATTATTATTACAATATTTTCAAATCCGTTCGGTTGTTACAAGTTTTATTGTTGTTGATCCCTTTATATATCATCACTCGTATTACGCATTTTCTATCTTATGAAACTATTGAATCAATAGCCTTACTTTTCTTTGATGAGGATCGGGTACAATCTTTACTTGTCAGAGTCAATCAGGAACACTTATTCAGCGCAAAAGCCTTAATGCGTCCTTTTTTTGGTTGGGGAGGCTGGAATAGAGGATGGCCCGTTGATCCGGAAACAGGTAGAACGCTTGTCCATGCTGTCGATGCTTTATGGACAATAATATTCAGTACAAGAGGATTTATTGGCATTACAAGTTTATACTCTGCCATGCTGCTTGGACCATACTACATTTTAAGAAGATATGATAAAAGAGGAGACATGATTTCAATAGAAAACAATTCATTTTATATCGATGCAATAGCACTCAGTCTCGTTGCCATTGTTTTCATGACAGATTCCCTGGCAAACGGAATGACAAATCCTGTCTACATCTTATGTTCTGGAGCCTTGGTCAGCTTTTATCTTGCATTGAAAGAAGACTATTCTTAAGTGAGGGTGAGTCGGCAGGAAAGATTATATGCCTGCAATACTTTGAACAACTTAAGCAGCTCTGCTTGAAGGCTTGTTGTTATTTTCCTGATTATTTCGCGCGAAAACCGCTATTTCTTACCGAATTAAAATAAGAGATTGGAGCATTTACCTAAATACTCTAACAAAAGTTATCTCCTTGAGATAACAACAAAAAATAAATCATCACAGGGGAGGAC
>JAJRUW010000058.1 GCA_024277615.1 Fidelibacterota bacterium
ATCACCATGGCAATCCAACTCTCACCGGTCTGTCTGGTTTTTGCCATTACAAGACCAAGTCCGTATCTGCGTTTACCCTCACCAAACTTGGCCTCAATCCAATTACGACGGCTAGATTGTTTGCGATGCTCACGTTTCTCCTCCGAACTCATTTGTTATACATCCACCACTGCTGACGATACAGCTCCCGGATAATCCAGAGTCTCCGCTGGTGCTTAAAGTGTAAAGGGAAGGAAACTCTGTGTTCATCCAAAATACAGTCAATATGACCAAGGTCGCTCGATAGATAACCCAATTGCTTCCCAATAGCTTTACGAATCTTCTTCTTACCGGGTTTACATTGATGACTAAAGGCAAGATAATCCTTGCGGGCTACCTGATGATAGGTCCTGGGTTTTACTTTGCCTTTGCCAGCTATCCATAACTCGTCAATAATGGTCTCTGCATCCTCTCAGGCTTTGTTGAGTAAATCTACATCTGTAGGATAACGGATATCGCTGGGGGCCACTGAAGCATTGACAATCAGCATACCTGAATGTTGCTTTGAGGAATCCTACGGGGAATCTGCTTGATCTTCTTTCTTAGCATCAACCTCTGATAAAAACAGATCATTGATCTCCTGAAGCTGTCCTATCCCAAGGCGCTTGCAAATCTCAACAAACAGACTGGGTACAAAAACTTTACGGTATTGAAAATCTTTGAAACCCAGAAAGTACTGATAGTATGGGTTCTCGCTGATGTCTCTGATTACTTCTTCATCAGATAAATTTTTCATATGCTTGATTATCATCACACCAATGATAATACGCGATGGCGTAGCAGGGACGCCCATGGTGGAATGCAGGCTGCGGTTATAAACTGCACAAAGTTTCCATCCCAGGGAATTGTTTCGGCTGGTTTAACCCACCTGTTTGTTGCTTCAAGGGTGCCACCAAATGGAAGATAGAAATCAAATACGGTCTGTTTACTGGATTGGTCACGTATCATTTAATTGTACCTTTATCTGCAAAGGTTTTTAATATAATTATCTGTTATCCTTATATTCCTGTATTTATTAATAGTTATCGCTCCGTGAGGAAGCCCTGATTATTGAGTCTTAAGGATTCTGGTATAACGGGGATTATTTTCTGACCATATTTAGTAAAGTAATAAAATGAATTTAGATCTTGCTTATTCTGCTCTAAAAAATAATCACCATTTGCGAATAATCTATAATAGAAATTTTCTCTAAGTTCTCTAGTGTGAAGTAATACCCCATTTTGGTTGAGAAGATTAAGTCTATCTGTGACAATAAGAACTACTTCTCCTCCATCAGAAATATGTATTTCATAGATCTTGCTGCTAAATTCTGTTTCCCATAATAACGAGTTTTCTGGTGAATAATATTTTACTAAAGTAACCTCCTCACTCTGGTTTGAAACTGCAATAAAGTTACCAGACAATGAAGCATATTCCATTTTGTCAACATTATAATCAGCATCAAAAAACTATATTCAGAAATTGTATCGAATGGACCAACCTTTGAGAATGATTTGCTTGTCAATATGAATAATAATACAAGCGAAAAAAAGCATTCTTCATCCATAACCCCATTTATTGTCGAAATATTAATAATAACCTAGCTACTTGTATAACTGAAGTATTTTATTTATAGAATTATTATAGTTCTACGCGATTTTTAGATGATGTCGCAAAACATATTTTAATTCGCTACAAACAAAAGAAATGGAAGCCGCGGCAGATTACACTCTTGAAAGCTACGTGCCTCAAAATCGCTCTTTTTTTACACACAACCCGGAGCAGCGTCACACCGACATCTCACCAATTACTGTAACGCCATAAGTGAGCCCGGAGTAGTTCACAACACCGGCGGGGTTCGCAGGTCGGCAACCGCAGTCAGCTTTGTGTGAGCTATCGTATGACTGAGCCTCATCTGATATTTAAACATGGGAGAATTTATACTGTAATTGTCAGGCCGTATGCCTTACCGCTCCACCATCTCAATGCAGCCCGGGACAGGGCAAACCAACTGGCAGAGATTGCAGCCCACGCATTCGTCTTCATCCACATAAGGCACCTGCCTGAGCAGGGGATCATTTTCAGGGTGGTGCAGGGGCTCGGCAATGTGATCCCGTAAACCGGCACCATGGTCGGATTTGCCATGATAAGCCCGGCAGTCTCCCGTGCGTGTGTGGATACACTGGTGAGCACCGTCGAGGCAGGCTATGTAGCAAAGCTGGCAGCCAATGCACTTGTCCGTATCAATTTTGGAGACGGTTTTAAAGGACAGGTCCAGGCTGCCCCAATCCATGAAATTGGGCACTGCTTTACCGATGAGCCGGGTGACTGATGGAAGACCTGCTTCATCGAGATAATTGCTCAGGCCTTCAATCATATCTTCCACGATGCGGTAGCCGTAGTGCATCACTGCAGTGCACACCTGAACAGAGGTTGCGCCGAGAGTCAGAAATTCTGCAGCATCGCGCCAGTTTTCGATGCCGCCAATTCCGGAGATCGGGACCGTCACGCGAGGGTCCCTGGCCAGGGCCGCAACCATGTGCAGGGCAATGGGTTTCACTGCCGGACCACAGTAACCGCCGTTGGTGGACTTATCGCGGACGGTGGGCAGAGGGACAAACCTGTCCAGGTCCACGCCGATAATTGATTTGATGGTATTGATGAGCGAAAGTCCCTGTGCCCCACCCTGGACCGCAGCCACTCCGGGGTCAAGTATATCGGTGATATTGGGTGTTAGTTTCACCAGAACGGGCAGTGAGGAAAACTCACTGGTCCACGAGGTAATCTCCCGGAGCAGTGCAGGTTCCTGTCCCACAGAACTGCCCATGCCCCTTTCGCACATACCGTGGGGACAGCCGAAATTCAGCTCGATACCGTCGGCACCGGTATCCTCTGTCCGCCTGATGATCTCCTTCCATTCTTCCCGGCTTTCCACCATGATGGAGACCACTACGGCATGATCGGGATATTTCTTTTTTACGGCGGCTATTTCTTTCAAATTGGTAAGTAAAGGCCGGTCAGTGATGAGTTCGATGTTATTCAGTCCCGACATCCGTTTGCCCGCATAATCGATGGCGGCCAGGCGCGAGGATACATTAACAATGGGGTCCCCCAGTGTTTTCCAGACAGCGCCGCCCCAGCCGGCGTCAAAGGCCCGCATGATCTGCTCCCCGCAGTTTGTGGGCGGCCCCGAAGCCAGCCAGAAGGGATTGGGACTTTCGATGCCGTTAAAATTGATTTTCAGATTTGCCATGGTTTTCCTCTGTTCCTGTGAGTTCGAATTTTTTATATAAATTAATTAGTGGGTTTTGCTGTGCAGTCCTGACCCCGTCAATGTGAAGCCGAGAGTTTTTTCAGGATGCTAAAAGCTGCCTTTCTACCGTCAGCTACGGCGTTGACCACTTCCTTCCCGCCATTGACACAATCGCCGCCGGCATAGACCCCGGGGATAGACGTTTCGCCGGTATCCGGGTCCAGTTTGACATTGCCGTTTTTGTCCGTATCCAATGCCGGCAGGAGTCGGCGGGCTTGATTTTCCTGGCCGATGGCCATGACGATCCAGTTGGCTTTAAGGATATCTTTCTGTTTGGTCAGTTTGTTCTCGACCTCCAGCAGCAGGCCTGTATTTTCATTCTTGCGGATGGCTTTCGGCAGCAGATTTTCCCTGAGCCGCACGCCATACTGTTTGGCTTTGCGCAGTTCATGGTGATACCCGGGCATCTCCTTTTCGGTCCTGCGATAGAGGATGTCCACGGTTTCGGCCCCCAGCATGGCCAGTTCCCTTGCGATATCGATGGCCGTGTTGCCGCCTCCGATCACCAGAACTTTCATCGAATCCGGTAGTGTGAAGGATTCCTCATTCTTGATTTTACGGATGAGGTCCGTCGCCCCCCAAACTCCTTCGAGAGATTCTCCTTCAATTCCCGGGAATTTATCCCGGCCAAGTCCGACGCCCAGAAAGATGGCCTCATGGTCTTTCTGCAGGTCTCCCACAGTAGGAGCCACGCCAACATCATATCCGGTTTTCAGGTGGATGCCCAGGGCTAACAGTCTTTCGATTTCATCCATGGCGCTGACGGAATCCAGTTTATAGGGCGCGATTCCGCTGACATTCAGGCCGCCGGGCAGTGCGCGTTTTTCATAGATCACAGGCTTCACGCCTCCCAGGGCCAGGGTTGCGGCGCAGGAGAGCGAAGCAGGCCCCGCTCCAATGAGAGCAACGCTTTGATTTAGGGCTTTTGCCGGAGTAAAAAGGGGTATCTGTTTGGCTTCAGCTTCTGCCAGCCCTTTTTCCGTGGCATAACGCTGGAGCCTGCCAATATTCACCGGTTGCCCATTTTGTTCATTCAACACGCAGGCGCCGGCACAGGAGACCTCTACGGGACAGACCCGGGCCGTGGAGACACCCAGGAGATTCGTCTCAAAAACTGTTAGGGCGGCACCTCTGATATTTCCGCTGACAATCTTGTGGATAAAAACCGGAATGTTCACCGCTGCGGGACAGGCTTTAATGCAGGGGGCATCGTAACAGAAAAGACAGCGGTTGGCTTCGATCCGTGCTTCCGTATCCGAATATAGCGGTTTTCCATCGGCGAAGCGATTCTCGAGTCTGCTGGCCGGCAGTGTATTTTGTTTGTTCATCATCATCCCCTCAATTGCTGGAAGCCTGCAAGGCCGTATCCATGATCTCAAGTGCCCGGTTCACCTGCTCCTCGTTAACTGTCATGGGAGGGGAAATACGAATGACATTGCTGTATAAACCTCCGCGACCCACGAGCAAACCTCCGTTTTTCGTTTCCTCCATAAACCGGTCGGTGGCTCCGGGATTGGGAGTTCGATCGTCAGCGGATCCGTCCACAACCAGTTCCATAGCCTGCATGAGTCCCATGCCCCGGACGTCCCCAATCAGCTTAGCATGTTTATCTTTGAGAGTTTCCAGTCCGGTTCGCAGCAGTTCGCCCAGGGCCGCACAATTCTCCGGGAGGTTCTCGCGCCGGATGATCTCGATGGTTTTGTTGGCAGAGGCACAACTTACCGGATTGCCCCCGAAGGTTGAAATACTCCCTTTTACCAGGGTTTTGGCTATCGCGGTGGTTGTGATGAGTACTCCCAGGGGTAGTCCGTTGGCAATGCCTTTGGCCATGGTCATCATATCAGGTTCCACACCATATTGTTCAATGCCCCACATTTTACCCGTACGGCCAAAGCCCGTTTGGACTTCATCCGAGATGAAGACTCCACCGTACTTTCGAACGATATCAGCCACAATCTTAAAATACTCTTTCGGCGGAGTTATGAACCCCCCCACACCCTGAAGAGGCTCCACCATCATCCCGGCTATCTCACCGGTAGTAGTGGTTCGTATGAGTTCCTCCACATCTTCAGCACAGGCCAGACCGCAGCCGGGGTAGGTTGATTTCATGGGACAGCGGTAGCAGTACGGAGACACTGCATGCTTCACCGCAGCCACCTGGGTTGGCAGCGCCCGGTAATTCGAATGCGCCGTCATGGATTGCGCGAGCAGCGAGCGCCCGGAATAGGAATGCCGCAGAACTATGAATTCCGTATTACCTGTACACAGTTGGGCCATCATCATGGCCGTTTCGTCTGCTTCGGTTCCTGAGGCCGTGAAAAAGCATTGCCGAAGTTCACCCGGTGTGATTTCAGCCAGAGTTCCTGCAAGTTTCACTACTGATTCAACCTGATAGAGGCTGGAGATGTGTGTGAGTTTATCAAGCTGGTCTCTGATTGCATCGTTGACCTCCGCATTGGCATGCCCTAAAGATACGGTCAAAATACCGCCGAAGAAATCCAGATACGAATTACCGTCCAGGTCCGTTACGTTGAGTCCGGAGCCATGGGAGATTACGAGAGGCTCTTTATAAAAGTTTTTTACAGCGGGAAATAAAAAGTCTCTGTGTCTTTCCCGGATGGTTTTACTGTTCATAGTGTCTTTGCCTTTGGTTAAGAGTTGTAATTTTGATCAGGGAGCTGTGAGATCCCCATAGGCATCGGGCCGACGGTCTCTGTAAAACTGCCAGGTACTGCGAACTTCGTCGATCAGATCGAGATCGAAATCCGCAACCAGCAATTCATCTTTGTCTTCAGAGGCTATGGCAAAGATGCTGCCCCGGGGGTCAACAAAATAGGAACTGCCGTAAAAGCGCCCGAGATTCCAGGGTTTTTCCTCCCCCACACGGTTGATACAGCCCATGAAATAGCCGTTGGCTGCGGCATGCGCAGGCTGCTCCAGTTTCCATAAATACTGAGATAATCCGGCTACGGTGGCTGAAGGATTATAGACGATTTCAGCGCCGTTCAGTCCCAGTGCCCGGGCTCCTTCCGGAAAATGCCTGTCGTAGCAGATGTAAACACCAATTCTGGCATAGCGCGTATTGAACACGGGATAACCCAGATTACCGGGACGGAAAAAGAATTTCTCCCAAAAACCACTGGTGTGCGGGATATGTGTTTTACGATATTTACCGAGATAAGTACCGTCAGCGTCAATCACGGCGGCCGTATTGTAGAGTAACCCGGCCTGCTCTTTTTCATAAACCGGAACTATCATGACCATTTCGTATTTGCGGGCATATTCCGCCATTAATTCGGTAGTAGGTCCCGGCACGGATTCTGCCGAAGCATACCATTTTGCATCCTGTCCCGGACAAAAATAAGGTGTGTTAAAGACCTCCTGCAAACAGAGGATCCGGACACCCTGTTTACCGGCATCCTCAATGAAAGGCAGATGTTTTTCAATTATGGCTTTTTTGATTTCAGGGATTGAGCCGTCCCCTTCGGATTTAGGAATGGTCAGCTGGATCAATCCGGATTTAATATTTCTCGGCATAGATTCTCCTTTAAGTTTAGGCTTCAGTGAACAGTCCCCGTTTCAGGAAATGTCCCTGTCCCGGAGTGCCATTGAAGTTACAATTTTCTACAACAATTTTTCCTCTGGATAATACGGTTTCCGCAATGCCGGTCACTTCAAATCCCTCATAGGCGTTATAATCAACATTCATGTTATGGGTGCAGGGATTATTGACGCTGATGGTCTCCTTTCTCTCAGGGTCGAAGATCACGAGGTCGGCATCGCTGCCAACGGCGACAGTCCCCTTCCGCGGGAAGAGGCCGAACAATTTGGCTGCTGCTGTGGAGGTGATCTCTACAAAACGGTTCAGGGAGATTCGTCCTTCCACGACCCCACTGTTAAATATGAGACTCATGCGGTTTTCAATGCCCGGTGCACCATTGGGAATTTTTGTAAAAACCGCTTTCCCAAGGGTTTTCTGGTCTTTAAATCTGAAGGGACAGTGATCTGTGGAAACAACCTGCAAATCGCCGGAAATGAGTCCTTCCCAGAGTTCTTCCTGATTCCATTTTTCACGCAACGGCGGGGACATTACATATTTGGCACCCTCAAAACCCTCCTGCTCGTAATAAGTTTGATCGAGATGCAGATACTGTGGACAGGTCTCGCCGAAGACGGCCATTCCGCTGGATCGCGCTAGCGTTATCTGCTCGAGGGCATCGTAGGACGAGACATGCACAACATAGAGGGGAGCGCCGGCCAGATCTGCAATGGATGCTGTCCGGTGAACGGCTTCCGCTTCCATCCTCGTGGGTCTGGTAAGGGCATGCCATTTCGGGGCTGTCTTACCCTCACTGACGGCTTTGCGGACGATTTCATCGATGACGATTCCGTTTTCAGCATGGACGCAAACCAATCCGCCCTGTTTGCCCACTTCCTGCATAGTCCGAAAGAGCATGGCGTCATCCATATAAAGCACACCGGGATAGGCCGTGAATAATTTATAGGATGTAATGCCTTCATCAATAAGTCGTTTTATTTCGGAGATGCGATCACCGGAGGTGTCCGTAACAATCATGTGAAAGCCGTAATCGATGCAGGCCTTTCCCTCGGCTTTGGCATGCCAGGTTTCGAGTCCCTCCAGGGTTGAATGCCCCATGGACTGAATGGCAAAATCGATGATGGTGGTCGTACCGCCGTGGGCAGCCGCCCGGGTGCCGGTTTCAAAGTCATCCGATGACATGGTCCCGCCGAAGGGCATGTCGAGATGGGTATGAGGATCGATACCTCCCGGGAAAATAATTTTTCCGTCAGCATCAATAACCTTGTCAACGGGGATGTCCAGGTTTTTGCCGATGGCGGAGATTTTTTCTCCGTCAATGTAGATGTCTGCGGCGTAATCATCTGCTGCTGTGATGATACGTCCGTTTTTAATTAGAACCGTCATAATGAACTCCTTTTACATTCGGTTAACTGAATTTAATTCTGCCACTGGGTCAAGCCTCTTTCCTCGTCCGTTCCCGGGACCGTATTGTCCAAAACCATGGCGAAGAAAGCTCCCACGGCCATGCCGGTACTTCCCAGTGTATTAATAATATCCGCCAGCCATTTCAGATTTGCACCAAGAACCAGTGGATGTGCCGCAAAGTATTCGGGCAGACTCAGTCCCATGAAAAAAGAAAAGCCGAGAATGAACAAATTCCGCGCTGAATTCAAATCAACGAATTGAAGATTGGAAAGACCCACGGCGGTGATCATACCAAACATGGCACAATACATCCCTCCCACTACGGGAGAAGGGATGGTAGTGAACAGGGCTCCGAATTTTGAGATTGTCCCCAGCAGCAGCATGATGAGGGCGCCGGCTTGAACGACCCGGCGGGACCCCACACGCGTCAGCCCGATCGCTCCGATATTTTCGCTGTACGATGTAGTGCCGTTTCCGGTTCCGAAGATACCGGCAATCAGACAGCCCAGACCTTCAAAAGTGATTCCGCGGTTCAGGACCCGGTTATTCGGTATGGGTGCGCCGGCGAGTCTGGCACAGGCGTAGTAATCGCCAATGGACTCAACCATGGAGGCAATGTAACCTGCCAGCATACCCACGAGCGCTGCGAGCCCGAATTTCGGCAATCCCCATTGGAGAGGCAGCGGTATCCGGAACCAGGGAGAATTGCGCACATTTTCCAGGCTGGTGTAGGCCGGGTGGCCTGCTGTAAAGACCCCTGTAACCGTTAAAATCGACGATAAAATCCAGGCAGTAATGATGGCCAGTAAAATCGGGTATAATTCAAAAATTCTGCTTTTGCGCGGCAGGTACTGGCTGAACAGGATGATCAGGACGATGGTGGTTCCGCCAACGGGCCAGTTAAGACCGGCCTGAGGTGCGCCGAATTTAAACAGGGAAAGCCCGATTAGTGCAATGGTCGGGGCTATGGTAATGGGGCCGACAAGTTTGCGCAGCTTACCCACCAGACCGCTGGCTCCGACTGCAATCTCGAAAAAAGAACCGGCGATGATGGCTCCCTGCACATGCTGCATACGTATCTCCCAACCTACATTTGCCAGAGAAGCCATCCCGCAGATGGCAAAGGTGGGTGCCAGGAAGGAAAAAGTTCCTCCCTGAACGATGGGCAGACGATTGCCCCAGGTGGTTTGTAACAGGGTAGTGATCCCGCTGACGAAAAACATGGTGGCGATGAGCCAGCCTTTCTCTGTGGGATTGGTGATTCCGAAGGCAGGTGAAAGTAACAGAGGGATGGCAACCGTCGAACCGAACATAGTAAGATAATGCTGAAAACCGAGAATAATGGTTTCTTGTAACGGCGGCTTGTCATCTATGCCATATAAAATGGTATTGGAGCTGTTTGACGCTTTCAAGGGGAGATTCCTTTTTTAAATAATGATCAGTCTCATTCTGCCATCGGGGTCATCCGGGAATCGGCTTAACTCATCCAGTTGGTTTTGGCTTCGGGATTCCATTTGACTGTGGTTTTTTTCAATTTCGTCCAGAATTCAAGTGAACTTTTTCCCGTGATGTCGCCAACTCCGAAGCGGGAGTCGTTCCAGCCGCCAAAAGAAAAGGGCTCCCTGGGGACCGGTACGCCAATATTCACACCGGTCATACCGGCACTAACCCGCTCGATGACAAATTTTGCCATTCCGCCGGATTGGGTAAATACGGCAGCTGCATTTCCATAGGGAGAAGCATTCTCGATTTCCAGGGCTTCATCCACGGTCTTCACCCTGAGAATGGTGAGAACGGGTCCGAAAACTTCTTCGCAGGCGATGCTCATTCCCGGCTTGACATGATCAACAATAGTGGGACCTACAAAAAATCCATTTTCGCCGCCGGGGACCTGGACATCCCGACCGTCGACCAGGAGTTTGGCGCCCTCGGATTCAGCCTGGTTAATATAATTGACGATTCTCTCTTTAGAAGTTTGCGAGATGATCGATCCCATATTGACACCGGGGATGATGGCTCTGGCTTCGGAGCAGAGCTTTTCGATGATGTGGTTCACATCGCCCACGGCGATCATGACGGAGGCTGCCATACAGCGCTGACCCGCACAGCCGGTAAAAGAAGCGGCCACATTCGAGGCCGTCATTTCTGGATTGGCATCCGGAAGCACGATCAGGTGATTTTTCGCCCCGCCCAGGGCCAGTACCCGTTTATGATGGGAGGCTGCCCGGGCATAGACAATTTTAGCCACCCTGGTAGAACCTACAAACGAAACTCCGTCAATTCCCGGGTGATCGCAGATGCCTTCGACTATTCCACGGGAGCCGTGGACGATGTTGAAAATCCCTTTGGGGAGTCCGGCTTCCTGCAGCAACTGAGCCAGACGGTTGGCACTCAGAGGCGTCTGCTCGGAGGGTTTCAAAATCATGGCATTCCCCAGGACGAGGGCATTTGGGAGGGTCCAGTTGGGCACCATATTGGGGAAATTGAAAGGCGTAATACAGGCGACTACACCCACCGGCACCCGCTGTTCCATACATTCCACGCCCCTGCTGACCTCTTCGATTTCTCCGGCGGTCAGTTGAGGCAGTGAACAGGCGAATTCCGTGACCTCTGCGGATTTATCAACTTCTGCAGCAGCTTCCGATATCGTTTTCCCGTTTTCTTCACTCACCAGTTCACTCAGCTCATCACGGTGCATTTCAAGTAAATTTTTATAACGGAAGAAAACCTGCACTCTCTCTTTGACCGGCAGGGCCTGCCAGGCCGGCTGAGCTTTTTTAGCCGCCGTCACAGCACGCTCAAGCTCTTTAGGGGATGAAAGAGGCACACGGGTTAGCAAGCTGCCTGTAGAAGGATTGATGACTTCCAGAGTCTGACCGGCGGGGGAACTTTCTTTCCCGCCGATGAAATTTGTGATTTCGGGATATTTCATAATTATTCCTGTTTGAAAAAGTAATTCAATAAATTCTCCTGATCATCCGGCAGACTGTCTTTCGGGAACGGGCCGGCAGGTTTATCAAAAGTTATCTTTAAATCCAAAGTTACAGTCCATATAGTAATTTACCAACAAAACCACTGTATTTCCATAACATTGAATGCAGGTGGAATTTGGCGGACCACGACCAAATTCAGACGGTAAATTCCAGCTTGACCTAATCCAAAAGAGGTTTTCTATGCGGAAATGGTAAAATGACTTTCACAGGAAGAGGGATAACAGGATGCCAATAGCAGTAATAATTATTGCTGAACAAACAGGAGAATGATTTTACAACGTTTTAAAGAAAGATATTACAAACCGGAAATAATAGTCTCTCAATAACATATCATAAACTATATGTAAAATACAGATGTCTGCATCAAATTATCTTGTAATAGATTTATCCGCCTTTGTAATTTACGCACCGTGAGGTGCAGATAATCTGTACCGGTGAATACAGAAATGAATTGATAAATGAACACAGATAATTTAGATACGACAGCCCCTGTTTATACTCTGAGCGTTGCGGCTAAGCTCTCTGGTACGACCGTCTATTCCATTCGTCAGTATATTGACAAGGGTCTGCTTATTCCTTTCAGAACAAAAACCAACCGGCATCTCTTTTCCCAGGTGGATGTGAAAAGATTACAGTGCATTCGGCGGTATCTGGATGATATGGGTTTGAATATAGCCGGCATCAAAGCCCAGTTCGCACTGGTACCCTGCTGGAAAATCAAACCCTGCTCGGTGGAAGACCGTTCGAACTGCGAAGCCTATGACTCTGTTACCCAACCCTGTTGGGAAGTTTCAATAAAAGGCCCGGCCTGCCGCGCAGTGGACTGCCGAACCTGTGCCGTTTATAAGCTGCCCGAGAAGTGCGGAGATTTGAAATCTTATTTAAAAACATTTGAATAATGCTTAACATAAAATTGGAAACGGAGTAAAATAAATGAGGAAATTAGTAATTCTAGGTGCCGGCACAGCCGGTACAATGATGCTTAATAAACTGGAACCGGTCCTTGACAGGGATGAATGGCAGATCACCATCGTGGATCAGTTCGAGACCCATTATTATCAGCCGGGATTTCTATTCATCCCGTTTGGCATATACAACAAAAAGGATGTAGTTAAACCCAAACGTGATTTTTTTCCCACGAGTGCTGAAGTCATTTTTTCAGCAATTAACCGCATAGAACCAAAAGAAAATAAAGTCTTTTTGCAAAATGGAGCGGTACTCAGTTATGATTACCTGATCATTGCCACGGGTTCTAAAATTCACCCCGAAGAAACAGAGGGTATGAAGGCAGCGGGCTGGCATAAAAACATCTTCGATTTTTATACTATTGAAGGTGCTGTGGCGCTTTCCAAATTCCTTAAATACTGGGAGGGTGGAAAACTGGTGCTGAACATTGTGGAAATGCCGATAAAATGTCCGGTTGCTCCACTCGAGTTCGTATTTCTGGCGGATTGGTGGTTCACGGAGCAGGGAATCCGGGATAAAGTGGATATTGAGTTTGTTACGCCCCTCTCGGGAGCCTTCACCAAGCCCAAAGCTTCCAATGTATTCGGTGACTTGCTGGACAAGAAAAACATCAAACTGATACCGGACTTCAACATTGCCCGTGTGGATTCTGAAGCTAATAAAATTATCTCCTGGGATGAAAAGGAAGTTAATTATGATCTGCTGGTGACTATTCCCACCAACATGGGAGACGAAGCGATTGCAAGATCCGGACTGGGTGATGAGCTGAACTTCATTCCAACCGATAAAGAAACCCTGCAGGCAGACGGATACGAAAATATTTTCGTCATCGGGGATGCTACCAATCTGCCCAGCTCCAAGGCCGGGTCGGTGGCACATTTTGAGGCCGATATTCTGCTGGAAAATTTCTTATGCGCAATAGAAGGCCGAACCTTGCGGGCAAAATTTGACGGGCATGCAAATTGTTATATCGAATCCGGTTTCGGGAAAGGCATCCTTATCGATTTTAATTACGATACCGAACCGTTGCCGGGGAAATTCCCCCTTCCGGGTGTGGGGCCGTTTTCGCTGCTTGAAGAAACCAAAATGAACCACTATGGTAAAATGCTATTCCGCTGGATGTACTGGAATCTGCTGATCCGGGGTTCCGAACTACCCATCGAAGCGCAAATGACTATGGCAGGGAAAAGGCGCTAAAATGGAAGCAATCGACTTACAACAACAACTGGCTCAGATCCAGTCCCAGCAGGCGCTGATCCTCGAAGAGCTGGCCATTGCCCGCCGGCACCGCCGGGAAATGGAAGAATTAAAGGAAGACCTGACGGGAATCGCCAAAGATGTCTTTCACACGGCAGTGATCGAATTGGATGATGTTGCACCCTTTGTGCAGACCGGTGATTTCCTCAAACTCGTTAAAAAGATCATACGCAATATTCATAACATCAACGAAGTTATCCACAAGTTCGAAAGTTTGCTGGATTTCTTTGAAGATGGAAAACCCATTGGGAAAGATCTTTTTCAGGACCTGCTGTATCGTCTGGACGAATTGGACCGAAAGGGGTATTTCGAATTTATCGCTGAATTATTCAGGGTAGCCGATAATGTCGTGACGCATTTCGGTGTTGAAGATGTTAAACTCCTGGGTGAGAATATTGTCTCAATCCTTGAGACAGTTAAAAATCTGTCTCAACCCGATATGCTGCATTCCATTAACAATGCCGTTTCGATCTATAAAGACCTTGATACCCAGCAAATCGAAGAGTACACAATTTGGAGGGCGCTTAAAGAATTACGCACTCCCGAAATGAAGAAGGGCATCGGCTTCATCATGACCTTCCTCAAGAATTTATCGAGATATCAGAACAACACAACTCATAAATAATGAAAGGACAATATAAAATGGCACTCAGAGAAATTGCAGGCAAACAGATTGATTTTGATGATGAAGGCTATATGACAGATCATACACAATGGACTTAAGCCGTAGCCGCCGTATTGGCTGCCGAAGATGGCATCTCCGAACTGACTGACCGGCACATGGCGGTAATAGAGTTCATGCGCAAGGAATTCGAGGCCAACGGAACGGGGCCATCCATTCGTAAGCTGACCAAACAGTCCGGTGTACCCACCAAAGAGCTCTATCAATTGTTTCCCGGTGGACCAGCCAAAAAAGCGGCGCGGATTGCCGGTATTACCAAACCCCAGGGCTGTATTTGAGAATTAATAATTAAAAGGAGAATAAACATGGCATCAGAGACACCTGAACCCATAAAAAGAGTATCAATTATCTGTTCAAAAGGGGGGCTCGATGAGGTCTTACCTGCATTGATCATGGCAAACGGCGCCCGAATGGAAGGAATAGAAGCGAGTATATTTTTCACTTTTTTCGGTCTGAATGCGCTGATAAAAAAAACTCATGACCAATTAAAAATTGCTACGGTCGGGAACGCTGCCCTGAACCTGGCCATGCCCATGATGGGAATGCCTATTACTATGCCCATGCCGACACTGCTGGGGGCGATTCCCGGTGTATCCAGGCTGGCTTCATGGATGATGAAACAGGAAATGGAAAAACTGGATATACCACCAATTGGTGAATTTCTGGAAATGTTCTCTGATTCAGGCGGCCATATCTATGCCTGCAAACTTGCAATGGATATGTTTAAATTAAAAAAAGAAGATCTTGTCGATCAGGTGGAGAAAGTCCTCACAGTAGGTCAGTTTTACGAGATATCAGCCGGTGCATCGATTATCTTCACCTGATTAATTCCGGGCAACATCGATTTTCCAATTTGATTTTTGGTGTGGAATTTCCTGCAGAACTACTTTGCAGCTTCTAAAAGTCATCACTAATTGAATTAGAGACAATATCTGAAATTGCATTAACTAACTCATTTCGAGTGACGGGAGCATAAAAGGCCTTTTGAACACCCATACTTAGAGCATCATCAATTGAAAAACTTTCCGGCCAAAATCCATTTACTGCAATCAGCGGGGAGTCCGATTTACAAAGTGATTTAACGAATTCATCCTGTTTGAGATGTGCTTCCCAAAACTCACCGTCGTTGATATATATTATACTTAAATCAGGTTTTTCATTGATAGATTTGCTCAACTCTTCACCGTAATTCCGTGCCCAGTTAATCTTAAATTGCCGGTCGCCTGGGATTCCTTGAAGACAATACTTTACATATAGAAAGAAGGTCTCTCCAGACCCAACAAGGATAGTAACCGGTGCAGCTTTATATTGTTTGTTAATCTGCTTCATGTCAATAATACTGATACCTAAATATTGACAGTGTCCGGTTTTTATACAGCCCTTCCGTAACAGCATGCCAGGTGCCCGTTATTATTATATCTTTCTATAGGCACATCGATCATCCTGTAGGAATGCATTGTTTACTTTGATGTGATGTGTGGTCGCGTTCATACTTTTTAACCCAATCAATCGTGAATTCATTTGAGTATAATTGGTCCATGACCAAACGAAAAGTCCCGAAGTCTTCGAACCATTCAGCGGGAAGTCTATATAAGTAACTTTCTTCGGATAATATTGAGTCCTGCGTCGTATAACGTAATCTATGTTTCGCTGCAGGCATAAGGACTAAATTCCCCCGGATTGAATAAATTAAAATAATTTAAAAGGAGATTTCTCATGTCATACAAACACCTGCAGCAAAAGAAAGAATACATATCCGGTAAAATAGTGATTGGTATTGATCCTTAAAAAGCTCACAGCGGGTTCTGCCCCCAGAACCAGACGGGATGCAAACGGGAAAGACCTCTTCATTTTGTCATACATATAATTGATTCCAAAATAAGCTATGGAAGCAGGTGGAAATTACATAACTGACTCTGATACATCCAAATGCATTCAAATGCATGGGGCCGGTAACTGTCTGTTTACCGACCCCGTATTTAATGGCGTTATAAAACAGCGGTTTACTGCATCAGTATTATCTTTCGACTGG
>JAJRUW010000059.1 GCA_024277615.1 Fidelibacterota bacterium
CATTTGAAAAAGCTGAAAGAATGTGACTGGGTGATCGAGGTCATCGCCGAACGTCTGGATTGGAAAAGGGAACTTTATCAAAAAATCCTGCCCCATGTGAAGAAACAGGCAGTCATCACTTCAAACACTTCCGGTCTTGCCATGGCCGATATTACCAAAGGGATGCCCGATGGTTTTTCCAGACGCTTTTTCATTACCCACTTTTTTAATCCGCCGCGTTACATGAAACTGGTGGAGATCATCAGCGGAAAAAGACGGACGCCAACCTGATCCGGCCCATGGTGGAATTCCTGCAGAATGTATTGGGCAAAGGGGTGGTCTTTGCCAAAGATACGCCGAATTTTGTGGCCAACCGCATCGGTGTTTTCAGCATGCTGATGACACTTCGTGAGGCGCAAAAAAAGAAATTATCCGTAGAAGATGTGGATGCTCTGACCGGTACCCTGATCGGACACCCCAAAAGCGCAACCTTCCGCACAGCCGATATTGTGGGACTGGATACCCTGGCCTTTGTTGCAGGTAATGCCTATGCGAAGTGTGAGCAGGATGAAGCCCGCGATCTGTTCCAGATCCCACCTTATCTCGGCGAGATGCTCAAAAAGGGTCTGCTGGGTCAAAAATCCGGTCAGGGTTTTTATAAGAAAGCTGGTAAGGGTAAAATCCTTTCTATCGATCTGAAGACCCTGGAATATAAACCCCAGCAGAAAACCCGCTTTGCCGGTGTGCGCCGTGCAAGAGAGAATACTACAACTGCAGGAAAACTCAAGGTTTTGGCTGAGTCCGGTGATACAGCCGGAAAATTTACCTGGGAGGTTATGTCGGCGATACTGCTCTATTCGGCAAACAGATTGGGTGAGATTGCCGATGACATAGTGAATATCGATCGGGCCATGCGCTGGGGTTTCGGTTGGGAATACGGCCCTTTTGAGATCTGGGATATTTTGGGACTGGAAGATACGGTTAAAAAACTTAAAGCCGAAGGCAGAGAGATCACTCCCTGGGTCCTTGAAATGGTCAAAGGCGGAAAGACTGCGTTTTACGGCTTTGTGGATGGCAGAGAATGTTATTATGATCCCAATACGGCGGATTATCTTCCACTGCCCCGGGACAAGGCGGAACTGCGTTTCAGTACTTTAAAGAAAAGGGGCGGGACTCTTAAAGATTTCTGGTCCGCTTCGGCTGTGGACCTTGGTGACGGGGTCGTGGGAGTCGAATTTCATTCCGTTTTAAAACCGGAGTTGAACCCCATCGACGGCTCCATTATGGAGACTATACAATGGGCTGCGAAATGGGTGGCCGATAACAAGTTCAAGGGACTCTTGATTTCAGGAGACGGGACTCATTTTTCGGCCGGTGCCAACCTTAACCTGATTTTGGAAAACGCACTCCGCAAAGACTGGGCTGCTATCGAAAAAATGACCAGGTCAATGCAGGACATACTCCAGAGTCTGCGCTTTGCTCCCTTTCCCGTGGTGGCTGCACCTTTCGGCTTGGTATTGGGCGGAGGTTATGAAACCATCGGCGCTTGTGACAGAGTCGTGGCTGCCGCCGAACTGTACTGCGGACTGGTGGAAGTTGGTGTGGGACTAATTCCGGGAGCCGGTGGTAATCTGCGAATGCTGCTGAAAACGATTGACCGCCTGGCACCGGCCCGTACGGGGCCATTTCCGGTAATATCCAAAGTTTTTGAAGCCATCGGATTTGCCAAGGTTTCTTCCTCCGCCAAAGAAGCACAGGCCATCGGATACCTCACGAAACAGGATAGAATTGTCATTAACCGGGAACATCTGCTGTACAATGCAAAACAGGAGGTTTTGAAAATGTCAAAGGGCTATCGACCTCCTGAACTGCGGCAGGATATCATCTTACCCGGCCCGGACGGACTACTGGTGATGGAAGCCACCATTCAGGACTATATCAAAGCCGGAAAAATCAGTCCCCATGATGGACTGATTGCTAAAAAGCTGGCCTATGTTCTCACGGGCGGGGATAAGGGCGGACCCTTCACTCCCGTGGACGAACAGTACCTGCTGGATATCGAACGGGAGATGTTCATCAGTCTTTGCGGCGAAACCAAATCTATTGACCGCATCGCTTATATGTTAAAACACGGGAAGCCTCTGAGAAACTGATTTGGATATCCTGCAGGCGGACACTCGAAGAACCCACAGCTATTTCTTCAATAGATGTCATCCGTGAAATCTTTACCCGGCAGGTTATCTTGTGACGGATGTACCGATTCCCCGACCTCACACCTGCCTGCGGCAGACCCTCTCCTTGTCAGGAGAGGGAAAGTTCTTGAGAAAGTTTTTTCTAAATCCCATGAATGGATAAATCAGAGGATAAAGTAAAAATGAAAAGTTGTTTTACAATAATTCATTCTGTTAGGTCTTCGCACCTTAAGGATTCTTCCGGTGTGGTGAAGGATATCTTCCGGAAACAGAATCAGGTGCTGTTTGAGTTTGTCAACTGACGAACGAGTTCAGCTCATATCCGGAGGATTCCCTGAACCAGGAAGAATCCTCCAGCGCTGTTTCTTTTGGTACTTTTCTTACACCAAGAAAAAGTACGGATACAATACCCCTCGCTATGGAACCCCACATCACGGATTACCTGAAGAATGGCATTAGAATCTTGTTTCCAAATGTTTACAAATAATATATAGTGCGGAAAAAGATTGTAACACCACGTCATGAGTGTGCAACATAGCGGTTACCGTTCATAAAAACCATACTGACGGAAAGTGAAACGAAGCTTTAGGTTGCATTGACACTATCAAGGCACTCCAGACAAAAACGAAACGCTCACCAATTATCGGCGCGATTGGGTGTATAATAATTTTTGTGTAAATGGTCATCAAGTAGCATAGACTACACGCATCAAAAAATGGACAATGCCCATTCAAAATTGGAAACAGTCTATGAATTATTTCTCAGTTATGTTTGAAAACAGATTCATCTCGATGCATATTACTGGCAGCCAGGCTGGATTCCCACTCCCCGTGAGGAGTGGCTGCGTATTGTTGAGACCCTGGTGAAAAAGCCTTCCTGGATCATGGATGTTAATTACCTTTCAACCTTCGGCATAAGGATTAAACGGGCCGATACCGTCATTTTCTTGGACTGCCCGCGGCGGACTTGTTATTGGAGGATTTTGAAAAGATTTTTTATTTACAGGGTCTCAGACAGGCCGGATATCGGGCCGGGTTGTCCGGAAAAAATTGATTGTGAATTTATTCGCCGGATCTGGAATTTTCCCAATCAGGTCACGCCGCAGCTGATCAGTAAAATGCACTCAAAGACAACGGAAAGATCTCTCGGTTATCTAAACAGCCCGGTGGAAATCAGCAGCTTCCTGCGGCGCATGACCGTTCATGCCGGCTCTGATTGAAGTCCGGGCCTCAGGTATTAGTGGAATTTTATGCAGTATTTTCCGAGACTCTCTTTGAGTGCTTTGACGGAGTCTGCAGGGTTCAATTTGGTGTTTGCAATCTCGTAGAGATCAGCCTTGGTTCGAAACCAGCTTCCATCAGAACGATAACGTTTTGTCCCCTCTTTAAAAAAACTTGCACGTTCCAGCAACTGGGCTTTGGTAACCCAGCCGCATACCGTCAGGATACTGGTTTTTTTATTTATACTGCAGAAGATATAAATGTCAGTCTTATAGTCCTTTTGCAATCCGATGAAATTGTTCACATAATGCGGTCGAACCGCTGTTGTGCGTCCCATTGTTTTTACATCTATGCTTAAGCCTCCGAAGGTCAGGTCAACCCCCTGGTCGAAGCCGCCTTCTCCCGTTGGCAAAGGTGTCCCGAACAGTTTGCAGATCATGCACTGCCCCACCAGTCCCGTATATTGCTCTTCCCGATTACCGTCCGCAATTCCCCTGCGGCCGAAATTATGTTCACGTACGAGCCGGCCACAATAGCTTTTGATTTTCTGAGGTATTTTCTGATGGATCATCATACCGAAATTAATCTTAACAACCCAACGCCATACAAGGGTTAATTAAATGTATGCGCAGTCCGCGCTTCATGTTTCAAAATATAGTTTGTAATTAAAGCTCTTTCTCAAATAAAATGTGTGGTTATTTCAGGTTATATTTATCTGCAAAGCATTTGCCGGATATCTATACACAAACTGCAATAATACATTTATCTTCAGGGAGATATAATGACTATTAGACAGATTGCATCGCTAACCCTGTTATGCGGGCTTGGCGCCGTTTTACCGGGGTGTCGCGGGTCAGCAGTGACCGACCGTTAAGAAACAAATCAGGCACCGGTAATTGACCACGTCGCTCTGCACTACACAATTCTTTTTTCCAACCAGCTGGATTTTTTCACAAATTATGAATTTATCCGTGACGCCGATGACCCGGATGGGGATACTTTTAGCTATCAATGGATTTTCGGCTACAGGGCCTTTCAACCCTTTATCTGGCAGGCTCATCAGGATACCGTTATTACGGTTTCGAACACCGCATTCTGGATGACAAACGCAGTTGGTGAGCTCAGTATTACATGCAGAGTTGAAGATCCGGGTGGTGCCGTAAATACGCGGACAATAGAATATATTGTCAGCCCATCCGAAGTATTAAGCGGTCACAATTGGAAATTGATCAGTGCCATGGGATTAGCTGATTCATTGGGATATCAGGCAGATGAAGATTACCTGCTGAATATTGAGCCGGATACTTATTATGGAACATTAGACCCCTGCAGTTACCATTTTGGACAGATTTCACTCTGAGAGAACAGCTTGACTTTTAGCTCTTGATTCGACGAACCACATCCCAACACCTGTACGGATGACTCTTCTGTGATAAATCTGGTCTGGGATCATTTAAATTTTCTGCTTTACAGGTACGAAATCGACAATGATACTCTGAATTTTTATCTAAGCAGCGATACAACCGGTTTCATTCTCTTCAGATTCGCACCAATTTTAACATTAAAAAGGAAAATCAACTTCAGACCCGTTCACGAATTAAATGGTGAGACCAACCGGCCTTTTGTCCTGCACAACCCAATACCGCTGACTGATTTTGCAAATCCCGGTTCAGGCTATAAAGGCTGCAAGACGATTGCGGCAAACCAGTATGATAAGTGCATAGTGTGTTTTGCCGTAATTTTACCGGATGTTTGCAGAGGTCACATTCCCACTCTCACGCTTCAGCACTTTTACTTACAGGGTGCCCGAAAGTCTTAAAAAAAAGGTTCACCCCGGGATCTGTGTCAAAACGCCCTTTCACAAATCCGTACGGATCGGTTTCATCACCAAAACGAGTAAAGAAGCCCGCTATTGCGGAGAGATCAAAACAATTGCAGCTATGCACGAGGCGAATTTTTCCATCGCTCCCGAACTTTGGCAAACTCTCGAATGGGTCAGCAATTATTATCTCGCTCCCATGGGTCTGGTGTTGAAAGCAGCCATCCCGCAGACTTTTCTCGAAGAGTTTACCCCCAGACTGGTGACCTATGTCAGGATTAACGCAGACGGGATCAAAGCGTTAGAGGACTTCCCTGCCCGGGCTGTAACCCAAAGGCATATTTTAGAGGCCCTGGCCGCAGTTGATGAACCCGTCAAGGTTGCCTCGTTGAAGACTGTCGCGGCCTCTGCCGGCAGCATTTGCCGAAAGCTGGCTGAGAAAAGACTGGTTACGCTGCTAAGCTACCCCA